>CAYUVE010000020.1:2584-20898 GCA_964447985.1 uncultured Thiotrichales bacterium | reverse complement strand
TAAAAATACATCGCCTTTTTTGACCGCATCAAAGGTGGTCACCTCAGCATCAATAGCGCTGCATGGCACGGGCTCAAGAGGTTTATTTTCTAAATAGGCTGGCCCTAAATTAGGGAAACCCATAAAGTCTTTAAAATTATGGTATTTGTCACCAGGCGTAACACTATCATAGTCGGACAAATTCAGTTGCTTGATAAAAAAATCAATCATCGCCTTGGGCATACCACGTTCATAAATCAAACGTGTTGGTTGCGCAGCATGACGGCCTTTAAGGCTATATGACATTTTATCGAGAAAACTTTGCGTTATTCCGTCACCTATAGCCAGCTCGGCATCTCGAGTTAACTTTATGGTGTAGGCGCTAATAGCTCGAAAATCAATTAAACCTACAAAAATCTCTTGCATACAAATTCGTAGCACATCATCTAGCATCACCAAACGTTTAATGCGTTTTGAACGTTTACTAGGAATCTGAATAAAGCGCGGCAGACTGTCTGTTGGGACTTCCAACACGGCGTAAGGGCGATTACGTGGATCTTTATTGTTGTAATCGATTTTTAAAGCAATATAAATTGACTGCTCAGACAAGGTCGGTAAACGACTATCTTCATTAAGCATGATAGGTGCAAGTATCGGCAATACTGACTCACGAAAATAACGTCGCAGGTAACGCCGTTGACTATCGCTTAACTCTTCTTCGCTGAGAAAATAAATATGATTCTTTTTTAACTGGTCAAATAGCTCTTTATAGATACGGTTATAATTTTCATGCAAACGAGAAATTTGCCGTTGCAACTTACGTAACAACTTAGCAGCGCTGGAATCTTGCACATCTTGCGCATCTTCTAACAAGATTCTACGACGCACATCCGCCACGCGCACACGAAAAAACTCATCAAGGTTATTAGAGACGATACCTAGCAAACGTATGCGCTCGATAATTGGCACACCCTTGTCTTGCGTCTCTTGCAAGACACGCTCATTGAAATACAACCAACTTATTTCTTTGGCAACGTAGTACTTTGCCGTGCGGCTTTTCGATAAAACTACGGAATTATTCTTTGACTTTGACAAAGAGTGATCGATCTCCATTTTTTCTTCCAGCATGGATTAAAACCTACTTATTCCAGCAAAAAACTATGACAAAATTGAGATTATACAAGCACTTAGCAGTCTATCATGTCCAGGGATATCTTGGCTCGGTTTATATTGGCGTCGCTAAGAATTATTGCTCACTTTTGGGATAGTCACTAAATTCTAAGCGAGCGCTATTGGGAATGATTTCGCTCCAGCCCTGGCAATCAAAGCTTAATCTTGCCATAGCGCAAGTCACAAATGGCGCGATACTTGTTGTCAGCAGTGATTCTGCCAAAACCGACATACCCGGGTTATGGCCTACAAGCATGATGTCTTCGTAGCGTTCATCCAAGCCCCAAATACAATCATACAAACGATCGCTACTGGCCTCGTAGATCGTTGCCTCTGTAGTGATGGCTTGCTCTGTCATTTGCATCGCCTGCGATAAACGTTGCGCGGTGGTTATTGCGCGCAAAGCTGGGCTAGAAACAATATGCTGTGGCACATAACCTCGCGCTAATAATCTTTCACCCATATTGATGCTATCGCGCAAACCACGATTATTCAGCGGGCGATCAAAATCATCGAGGCCATCAATATCCCAGCTCGATTTTGCATGGCGCGCCAGCGTTAGTGTTTTCACGATGCCAACGCCGGCGATTGAATGTAGGCGCTGATACCATCAAGCAACATTTGAATGGATACCATAATGAGCAACATACCCATCAGTTTTTCGATGGCGCGAACGCCGCGCTGCCCTAAAATTCGCATCATGGGTTCCGTAGCAATCAATATGCAAGCTGATACCAACCACGCTGCACTTAAAGCTCCAAACCACGTCCACATTTGATCGGGATGGCGACTACCTAATAATAATAGTGCAGCAATCGCCGACGGCCCAGCGACAAAAGGCACGGCCAGAGGAACAATTAATGGATCGGCATCAGAATCTTCGACCAACTGACCATGTTGGCTAGGAAACACCATGCGTATCGCGATGAGAAATAACACTACCCCACCGGCAATACTTAAAGAGGATTGCTCTAAGCCTAATAGGCTAAGAATGTATTCGCCAGCAAATAAAAATAAGCAGAGAATGACAAAGGCGATTAACAACTCGCGAATGGCAACAAAACGACGCCGTTCAGGTGGTAGCTTACCTAATACCACTTGGTATAACGGTATATTACCGAGCGGATCCATAATCAGAAACAGTAATACAGCGGCTGATATAAAATCCATCCTACTCCCTCGCTTAGCTTTTATTTATTATGCGCTTCCGTTAGGACAAACTCTAGCCAATCGCCAAGCAATATTCGCCACTACAAATGTCCGCGCTGGTCGTTAAAACTAAACCCTCTTAGATCTGAGTCTACGTTTTTTCCTAAGGCAATCACTTTAAACGATTCACCCATCTCACCCGGCATGGTTAAACGTCTTATTTGTTGCGCATGCTCAACTTGTGATAGCTCATCCAAGCTGTCCATATCTACCAATTCTGTAATACCGCAGGCCATCAAAAAATAAGCTTGTGTGGTATAGCCTAGTACATCCAGCTGATACTCAACCGCAGCTTCAGCGATGGCCGTAAAATCTACATGTGCAGTAATATCCTGCAAGCCGGGATAAAAAAACGGATCGTCATGCGCATAGTGTCGATAATGACAACGCAAACTGCCATTGCGTCGTTGCGGATGATAATAGTCTTTACGCGAATAACCGTAGTCAATCAACAATATCAATGCGTGTTGAAGACAATTCGCTAGGCTATTGACCCAAGCTTTTTGTGCCAAACAAATTTCGCTTATATACCCTTGGTCCAGGATTAGATTGGCTTCTTGCAATTGCTGCGTTAATGACGCTACAGGTTTGGTTTTATCATTCAGAGCCGACCAACAAAAATCATCATTCTCTAAACCAACACCCAGCTCGACCCAACCTTCATCCGTACACATCAAACGGTGCACCGGCATAGCATCTAACAACTCGTTGGCGACAACCACGCCAGAAAATGGCTGCTCAGGCCAGCTGTCTAACCATGCTATTTTCGAAAAAAAATCAGGCATTTCTGCCTGCAATAACTGTTGCTGGCGCTGTCTAAGATCTGCACTACTTTCTAATATTAGGTAGCGATCTGGCAAACAATCGAGCTGCTTTAGCTCCAGCAAAATATCGCGGGCCAGCTTGCCTGAACCGGCACCCACTTCCAGCACATCACCACCGTTCAAACTTTTCAGCACATCGGCGCATTGCTGCGCGACACAACGTCCAAATAAAGGCGATATCTCGGGCGCGGTAATAAAATCGCCTTGCTGACCAAATTTACTTGCCCCTGCTGTGTAGTAACCTAAGCCGGGCGCATAAAGTGCGTGCTGCATATAACGAGCAAAATCAATGACACCACCTTGCTTAGCAATATCATCCCGAATAAAACCACATAATCGATCACTATGCGCTAAGGCATCCTGACTTGGCATGGGTAAATCAGTAGGTTTATTGCTCTTAGCATGTTGCGTCATGCGTGTATTGTAGTCGCTACGATGCAACCGTGTGAAATTATCGCGTTGAGTGGATCAAACAAATCCGATAAGCGCCGACGATGTAATATAATCAACAAATAGGAGAAACCATGTCGGAAAATAAAGTTGCCTTGGTCACAGGTGGCGCCCAAAGAGTGGGGGCCTGCTTATGTAAAACACTGCACGCTGCGGAATACAATGTGCTCATTCATTATCGCCATTCCGCTAATGAAGCCTCTCAGCTTGCCGCTTCTCTAAATGCCATACGACCCAACTCAGCGCATGGCTTACCCGCTGATTTGCTCGACCATAAACAAATCAAACGCCTAATTGATGCCGCCAAGCAAACCTGGGGCAGACTAGATTTATTAATTAATAATGCCTCGAGTTTCTACCCAACAGATATTGGCACTAGCAGCGAGGATGACTGGCAAGATTTAATTGGCAGCAATATGAAAGCACCGTTTTTTCTTAGTCAAGCTGTCATGCCTTTATTAAAAGAACAGCAAGGCAACATTATTAACATCACTGATATCCATGCGCAGAAACCTTTAAAAGGTCATACGATTTATTGCAGCGCCAAAGCTGGCTTAGTCATGCTCACCAAATCACTGGCAAAAGAGCTTGCCCCTGATATCCGCGTTAACGCGATCGCACCAGGCGCCATTCTTTGGCCAGAAAACAATATGAGTGACGAGGTGAAACAAAAAATTATTAACGATATTGCGCTTAAGCGTATTGGCGACCCGAATGATATTGCGAAGACCGCTTTATTCTTAGCTAAAGACGCAAACTATATTACTGGGCAGGTAATAGCAGTCGATGGAGGGCGCTCTTTATAAAACCCTTCACCAATTAAATTCGACGACATGCTGCTGAATTTTCGCTTGATCAAAAGCAGCCCACAGTTCAGCATAAGACATACCTAGTTCCGGATGCACCTCGTTTGGCGCAATATCTGCCAAAGGTTGCAAAACAAAAGCATATTCCTTGATGTCTTCACGTGGTATTCGAATACGCCCTTCGTTCATGATTAGATCATCGTAAAGAATCAAATCCAAATCCAATGTACGCGAACTAAACTTAACACCATCGCGTGTGCGTTGCTGCGCATTTTCAATATCGTGCAGTACTTGTGCAACCTCATAAACGGATTGCTCGACATCAAAACCGACTACTAGGTTATAGAAGTTATCGCCCTCAAAACCATACGCAACACTTTCATATACCGGTGAACAATAGAGATTGCCGAAATGCTCAAACAAAGCATCGAGGCCTGCTCTAATGTTTGTTTCACGTTCGATATTGCTACCGACGCTGACATAAACCCGCGCAATCAAGCTTTATTCCCACGCTCAATAATGACGCCCACATCTCGTGCACCTCTAATCGCGCCACGCTTATTGATGGTGACTTTCACCCAAGGCACTTCGAACTCATTCAAAATAATACCGGCAACGCGCTCAGCAAGCGTTTCGACTAACTGGAACTCACTGTCACCAACAAAACCAATTAAACGCTTGGCAACAGCCTTATAGTTAAGTGTGTCGTCGATGTGGTCAGTCTCAGCGGCGCGCGCGACGTCAGCACCCATCTCCAAATCGATGACCACTTCTTGCTTAATTTTACGTTCCCAATCCCAAATCCCAATAACGGTTTCGATCTTGAGCTCGTTGAGATAAATAATATCCATAAATCACTTCAGCCTATAAAAACACTGTGGCACTATAGCTGTTTCGTTGTAATGGAACCAGTCAGTGAGACGACAAACTCACATCAGCCCAAAGTAAATCGACTAAATAATGTCTATCGCTCTATGTCTTATCGCCTATTTTGTTGGCTCTATCTCTAGTGCCATTGTGCTCTGTCGCCTGGCCGGATTACCCGATCCGCGCAGCCAAGGCTCAGGCAACCCTGGCGCTACTAATGTCTTACGGTTTGGTGGTCGATCACTAGCTGCAAAAGTACTGATCGGCGATATGCTAAAAGGCCTATTGCCAGTTTTGTTTGCCTACTGGGTTGATGGCACAACCAGTGTTCTCGCTGCCGTAGCCTTGTGCGCCTTTCTTGGTCATCTTTACCCAGTATTTTTTGATTTTCGTGGCGGTAAAGGTGTCGCCACTGCATTCGGTGTTATTCTCGGTATTATGTGGCCGGTTGCTTTGGCCTTATTAGTCACTTGGATAGTGATTGCCGCGCTGAGCAAGATTTCATCATTAGGCGCCTTAGTGGCAGCCATTGCTGCACCGTTTTATGCCTGGTATATCTCTGAGCATAATCAATACGTCATACTCACAGGCATTATTTCGATACTGTTGATATGGCGCCACCGGTCGAATATTCAACAGCTGTTGGCAGGTACGGAAGACAAAATTAACTCTTCCAGCTAATTAGAACTTAAACAGTAGTCAATTCACTCAAGGGCCAACGCGGTCTGACTTGCAAACCGTCGTCGTTACTTGGGTTTAATAGATAACGGCGATACCCCGCGTAGGCAATCATTGCCCCATTGTCGGTACAAAATTCATTACGTGGGAAAAATACTTGTACACTCGACTGCTGACTGTATTCAGCCAATTTTGCTCTTAAGGCCAAGTTAGCGCTAACACCACCGGCTACCACTAGCTGCTTTAAGCCTGTTGCTTCCATTGCGCGACGGCATTTTATAAACAAGGTATCGACCACTGCATCTTCAAAGGCTCGCGCCACATCTTTTTTATCTTGCTCTGACCCATCCGTTTTGCGAAAAGTGGTTAAAGCATGTGTCTTCAAACCACTAAAACTAAAATCACAACCTGGCCTATCTGTCATCGGCCTCGGAAACTGAAATCGGTTCGCATCACCTTCGGTAGCTAACTTGGCTAGCGCAGGCCCGCCTGGATAATCCAGCCCCATCATCTTGGCGGTTTTATCAAAAGCTTCTCCGGCTGCATCATCAACCGATTCACCGATTAACCCATAATCACCAATACCGCCGACACTAACTAATTGTGTATGGCCACCGGATACTAATAATGCAACAAAGGGGAATATCGGCGCAGTGTCTTCTAGCATAGGCGCCAGCAGATGCGCTTCCATATGGTGAATGGCCAAAGCCGGCACTTCCAGCGCGAAAGCCAAAGAACGAGCAAAGGACGCACCCACCAATAAAGCGCCAATCAAACCTGGGCCAGCGGTATAGGCAATGGCATCAATATCTTCTCGCTGACATCCAGCGGCTTTTAATACTTCATTAAATAAGGGCGTAATGCGTCGCACATGGTCACGCGACGCCAACTCGGGCACGACCCCACCATGTTCTTGGTGAATTTCTATTTGACTATGCAGCCGGTGAGCTAGCAAGCCTTGCTCGCTATCGTAAAGCGCTAAGCCGGTTTCATCACAAGATGTTTCAATACCCAGCACTAACACGAGACCACACCCTTATCTTCTGTATTCGTCGCTACCCAATGTTGTCCTTGGGAAGTTTTTTCTTGTTTCCAAAAAGGGGCTTTGTGTTTTAGATAATGAATAATGTAACGACAGGCATCGAAGGCTTGTTGCCTATGCGCTGACCATACCGCTACCAGCACCAAGGTATCACCTGGATCGACATTGCCATAACGATGAATCACTAAACTATCACTGATCGGCCATTGATCCGCTGCCTCGTCACATACGGCCGCAATTTCTTTTAAGGCCATGTCGGGATAGCATTCGATAGTCATCGCCTCAATAGCTTGATCGTCATGCATATCGCGTAGCGTACCGACAAAACTCACGGCTGCGCCGTTTTCTCCGGGCCTAACACATTGCGATTGATAATCTTCTAAACGTTGATAAGGCGAGAAATCAGAATCTAATAGCAATACAGGCATTTCAACCACCCGTGACCGGCGGGAAAAAAGCCAGCTCATCACCGTCTTCAACCATATCTTCTGGGCTAGCATAGCTTTGGTTAATCGCCACTAATATATTCTCCGCAAGTGCATACTGTGGTTGTAGCTGTTGCCAAACATCAACTGCTTTGCAGGGTAATGAGGCTAACTCAACCACCTGCTCGGCTTCACCCAGCTGTTCGCGCAAAGAGGCAAAATATTTAACGGTTACCGACACTATCCGTCTCGCTTCCAATCACCACTTTGTCCGCCTGTTTTTTTTAATAAACAGACATCTTTAATCACCATGGATTTATCGACGGCTTTGCACATGTCATAGATGGTTAACAAAGCTATTTGTACTGCGGTTAAAGCTTCCATCTCTACACCGGTACGCGCACTACAACGCACCTCGGCGGTACACGCTACTTGGTTATTTTTAGAATTTAGCTCAAACGACACATCAATTTTACTCAGCGGCAAAGGATGACATAGAGGAATAAGATCTGCAGTACGCTTCGCTGCCATGACCCCAGCGATTCTTGCTACCGATAACACATCACCTTTTTTATGATTGCCCTGCTCTAATAGGTCATAAGCGGTTTGTGAAAGCTGAATAATTCCGCGCGCAGTGGCTTGTCGATTACTCACCGATTTGTCACCAACATCAACCATATGCGCTTCGCCGTCTTGATTGATATGACTGAGTTTTTGTTCAGCCAATTTTTCTGTCATGTCTAACCACCTATTTGCGTCATACTGATACGCGCTACAGCGACTTTTACTGCGCTGCGCTCACGCGCTTCGACACCATCAATTGCTTTTTCTTGCATTGCTTGGCGCAGCAGTGCCAACACTTTCGCGTCATCCATCTGCTTACGCAATAAAGAACGTAAATCATAATCCGTTTCGGAATAAAGACAATTACGTAACTGACCGTCTGCGGTAATACGCAAACGGTTGCAAGACCGGCATAAACTGCGGGTAAAGGCAGGAATCACCGCGATACTGCCACGATAGCCTTTGACGCGATAGCAATGATGTTCGGTTTCAGAGCCAGGAGTTGCACTTAGCTGCGCATAGTGGTGATGCAACTGAGCAACAATATCTTTAGCTCGCAGCAGATAATCACCATCCACCCATAGCTGCCGAGCATCAAAGGGCATAAATTCGATAAAGCGCACGGTTACCGCATGTTCACGAGTCAGCTCACAAAAGTCTTTGATCTCATCATCATTAATACCACGCATCACCACGACATTAATTTTGATATTGTCTATACCGCTAGCAAGCGCTAGCTCAATATTGTCGAGTGTTTGTTGCAAACCTTGGCGCCGCGTAATCTGCTCAAAACGCTGTGGCTGCAAGGTATCAAGACTAAAATTAATGCCATCGAGCCCAGCGTATTGCAGCTCGTCTAGCATACGATGTAAGAGTAAACCATTAGTCGTGATATGAACGGTATTAATACCTGGGGTTTGCTTTGCTGCTGCCACTAATTCGGGCAGGTCTTTGCGCAAGGTCGGCTCACCGCCTGTAAAGCGCAGCTTATCAACGCCCGCTGATGCTAAAACATGAACTAAACGTTGAATTTCATCCGTGGTTAGTAGCTCATCCGAAGAACGAAAATCGACGCCTTCTTCTGGCATACAATAAGTACAACGCAGATTACAGCGCTCCGTCAGCGCGATACGCGCATAATTAAATCGCCGACTAAAGCGGTCGATCAGCGGCTCAACATTACGCGCGCCGGGTATCTGTACTGAAGGATTTAGCATAAGATTTAAAGAATACCGGTTTCATATAGACTTGAACATAAAACGTTGCCTAGTTATTAATAATGAAATTTAAGCAGTCTTGGGAAAATATGGATATCTTCCGGGGAATCGACTTGCTCGATTCTTATGTTACGTCGTGGGAGTTAGCCAAAGATCAACTTTCAATCCAACTAGACATTTCTATCTGGCCTGAGTCTGCACTCTACACGGAAAGAAGAACTCATGAGTACACATGCTACAAATCTAGCAGACTAGTTTTCACCAAATTCAGCGATATCAAAGGACTAATACCCATAGAAAATACGAAACCCGCTATTGATGCTAATGGGGAATTTGATTATGGCAACATTGAATACTTTACGAGAACTGAAAAAGAGTTCGAAATACACGGTGAATTCGGTCAAGTACTAATATTTGGTGGAGAATTTAGATTTGAAATGGATTCTCAATCAGACACCGGTAAGCAGCGTAAACGATAAAAGCAATGCTCTCCGACGACCAACTCCTAAGATATAGCCGCCAAATATTGCTACCTGATCTGGATATTGCCGGTCAGGAGAGACTACTGGCCTCACATGTCCTATTAATTGGTCTTGGTGGTTTGGGTTCTCCCATCGCTATGTATTTGGCTGGCTCGGGCGTTGGCACCCTTACGCTGGCGGATTTTGATGAGGTGGATATCAGCAATCTGCATCGCCAGATTGCACATAGCACTGACGATATTGGCGTTAACAAGGCCCAGTCGGCTAAAAATACCGTACTTACCATTAATCCGGATATTTCCGTTCACACCATTGAGCAAAGCATTGGTGAAGCCGGGATGTTGGACTATATAAAGAATGAGCAGGTAGATCTCATCGTCGATGCCACCGATAATTTTGCCAGCCGTCATGCGATTAATCGGCTTTCGCTTGCCGCGCAAATTCCTTTGGTGTCGGGTGCGGCGATACGTATGGAAGGCCAAATCAGTGTTTTTGATCCCCGGCAAGCCGACAGCCCCTGTTATGCCTGCCTCTATCCAGAAAATGGCGATATGGCTGAAACCTGCGCCCAAGCCGGCGTGCTGGGGCCAGCCGTGGGGACAATCGCCTGCATGCAGGCCACAGAAACGCTGAAAATACTGGCCGAATTCGGCCAACCCTTGGTCGGACGCGTCCTGTTATTTGATGCTAAGCACGCCGAATGGCGCAGCCTGACACTGAAAAAAGACCCTCAATGCGCGGTTTGTGGCTGATTTTGCCTCAATATTTGCCTAAATCGACCGTTATCTGGCCGTAGAAATTGCATCTTGATGCAAAACGCCTATAATTGGCGGCTTTTCCCTCGGCGCGCCTCGTTCGTACCTTGGGTCATCCGATTAACCAGGAACAACAACTTTATGCCATCAGTACGTGTAAAAGAGAACGAACCGTTTGAAGTTGCCATGCGCCGCTTTAAACGTACCTGCGAAAAGGCCGGTACCCTATCTGAAATCCGTCGTCGTGAATTCTACGAAAAGCCTACTTCTGTTCGTAAACGTAAGGCTGCTGCCGCAGTAAAACGCCACGCTAAGAAAGTCGATCGTGAATTAGCACGTCGCGTACGTTTGTACTAAGCCCTACCAAATCCCTACTAAGCTGATGTCTGCGCTCAAGGCCCGTATCACCGATGATATGAAAGCTGCTATGCGGGCCAAAGAAAAGGAGCGTTTGGGCGTTATTCGCATGGCTTTGGCAGCTATCAAGCAGCGCGAAGTCGACGATAAAATCGAACTTGATGACACTCAAGTCACGGCTGTTATCGAAAAAATGCTAAAGCAACGCCGCGACTCGATTGAGCAATTTGAGTCCGCTGGTCGTACTGAATTGGCTGATCAAGAAAAATTTGAAGTCAGCGTTTTGCAGGAATATATGCCCGAAGCGCTGAGTGAAGAAGAGATCGCCGCAGCGATTGATAAAGCCATCGCCGATACCGGCGCCGCCTCAATCAAAGACATGGGCAAACTGATGGGCACCCTAAAACCGCAGCTACAGGGCCGCGCCGATATGGGTGCCGTCAGCGGTTTAATCAAACAAAAACTCGCCGCACTGTAAGCACCACAGCCGTGTTGTAGCCCGGATGCCCTAAAGGATTCCCTAAGGTCACAATGCAATGGAATCCGGGGTGGTGTGAGTACCTTATCCCCGAAATCTGCTACGCGACTTCCGGGCTAAAGAACATAGAAACCTTTTCAGATACTAGTCACCCCTTCGGGCAGGTTAAAATAGGCCATGGCGGGAAAAATTCCACAACAATTTATCGACGATATTCTTGCGCGCACGGATATCGTCGAGCTTATTGATAGCCGTGTTCCCTTAAAAAAAGCGGGCAAGGACTACCAAGCCTGCTGTCCATTTCACAATGAAAAAACGCCGTCTTTTACGGTTAGCCAAAGCAAGCAGTTCTATCACTGTTTTGGCTGCGGTGCTCACGGCACAGCCCTGGGCTTTTTGATGGAGTACGATAATCTTGATTTTGTCGAAGCCGTCCAAGAACTGGCTGACGGACTGGGACTCGAGGTACCGCGCGAAGACGACGGCGCACCACAAAGACCTGCTGTAGACACCAAGGCTTTGT
Organism: uncultured Thiotrichales bacterium; assembly: GCA_964447985.1. Taxonomy (GTDB): domain Bacteria; phylum Pseudomonadota; class Gammaproteobacteria. Next base: position 9,072 of record CAYUVE010000020.1, on the reverse strand, counting down.
TTGCACTGACTGAACAAGCCAACCGCTTTTACCAAAAACAATTACGTGAGCACCCGCAAAAACAACAAGCTGTTGATTATTTAAAACAACGCGGTTTAAGCGGCCAAATCGCTAAACGTTTTGCTCTTGGCTTTTGTGCTGATGAATGGCGGGCCATTAACACTGCGCTAGGCAAAGACGATCGCGCTCGACAACAGCTGACAGAAGTTGGCTTACTGATTAAAAAAAATGCCGGAGATTATTACGATCGCTTTCGTCACCGTATTATGTTCCCCATTCGCGATCTACGTGGCCGGGTAGTTGGCTTTGGTGGTCGCATACTGCCTAGCGACGACGAAAAGAATAGCAATCAACCCAAATACCTGAACTCCCCTGAAACACCTTTGTTTCACAAAGGTAAAGAGCTCTATGGTTTTTACGAAGCCTGCCAAGCCAATCGTAAACTCGAGCGGCTCTTGGTGGTAGAAGGCTATATGGATGTGGTCGCGCTGGCTCAACACAGTATCACTGACGCCGTAGCCACTTTGGGCTCGGCGACAACGCCTGAGCATATCGAGCGTATGTTTCGTAAGGTGGAAAATATTGTGTTTTGTTTTGACGGCGATCGCGCTGGCCGTGATGCCGCCTGGCGCGCCTTGGAAAACGCCTTGCCGACACTACGCGAGGGTCGCCAAATTCGCTTCTTATTTTTACCCGACGGTGAAGACCCAGATACCTTAGTACGCAAAGAAGGTAGTGATCAGTTTAATCAACGTATCAATCAAGCCAATACGCTTTCACAATATCTGTTTGACCACTTAAGTCGGGATGGTGACAACACCACTATTGATGGGCGCGCTCGGCTGGCCGAAGCAGCGAAGCCGCTACTGAAAAAGCTACCGGAAGGCAGCTTTCAACAAATGATGATCGCCGAGCTTGCGCAACGCACGCGCAGCGATATCAATCTGCTCAGCATGGATATCTGCGGCAAGCCAATGAATGCGCCAACTACCGGTGCGCCTGGCACACCGACTAAAACCTCAGCTCCAACCCAACGCGGGCCATCGCTAGTGCGCCGCGCCATTACTAGCCTTTTGCACGAACCTAGTCTCGCCGCCAGCATCGATAACAGTGTTTGGCTAAAAAATATTGACCAAGCTGGCATTGGTCTCTTGCTCGACCTACTTGAACTCCTGCATCAACGCCCCCACTTAAGTACAGGCGGTATTTTGGAACATTGGCGCGATACTGATCACGGCCGACATTTGGCCAAACTGGCCTCACAGCCAATTTTGATTGATGGCAGCGCCATGCAAGCCGAATGGCAAGATACGGTTAACCGACTGCAAGCCGCCGCTAATGAGTCAGAACTTGAACGGCTGGAAGAACGCGATCGGCTTGGTATTGCCAATGCTGACGAAAAAGCCGAATTAAAGCGTCGTTATTCAGAGCTCAGTCAGCAAAAGTAGGCATAATTTGTTGGCCAACGAGCCTGATTATCCCGTATAATTAACGGTTCTATTTTTTAAACTTATCAACCAAGGTTTTCTCGTAGATGGATGCCCAACAACAGCAATCCCAGCTTAAGTTATTGATTGCGAAAGGAAAAGAACAGGGTTACCTGACCTACCGCGAAGTTAACGACCATCTTCCCGACACCATTGTCGACCCAGAGCAGATCGAAGACATCGTCAATATGATCAATGACATGGGTATTGAGGTGCATGAGATTGCGCCCGATGCCGACAGCATGATCATGAAAGATGCGGTCGATGAAGACAGTGCGGAAGAAGCTGCCGCGGCGCTGGCCATCGTCGATAGCGAATTTGGTCGTACGACTGATCCCGTACGCATGTACATGCGTGAAATGGGCTCCGTTGAACTCTTAACACGTGAAGGTGAAATTCGCATCGCAAAGCGTATCGAAGCCGGGCTATCTCAAATGATGTCGGCTTTAGCGACCTTTCCACCTACTATCCAGACCTTACTTGGCGAGTTTGAACTTTATAAGAAAGAAGAAGCTCGCCTAACCGATATTATCGCAGGCTTTTTAACCGATGAAGACCTGGATACTGACGCCATCCCTAAGCCTGCCGCTGCACGCAGCGCAGACGACGATGATGACGATGACGAGGAAAAAGATACTGGGCCTGACCCAGAACAGGCCGCTGAGTACTTTACGAAACTAGGCAAGCTTTTCGATAAAGTTCAGAAAGCTCGCGCTAAACATGGCAAAGATCACAAAAGCGCGGTTAGTGCTGCCAAAGAGCTTGATGAATGCTTTAAGCGCTTCAAATTAATTCCTAAGCTTTCAGAGCGCTTGATCAATAATCTGCGTGAAGTGATCGATATCATTCGCAAACACGAACGTAGCATTATGAATATTTGCGTAAACGAAGCTCGTATGCCACGCAAAACATTTATTACTGGTTTCCCTGAAAACGAAACCGATCTTAAATGGATTGACCGCGAAATTGAGTCTGGTGCGAAGTATGCGGATGATTTAAAGACGCATAGAGAAACCATTCAAGCCGAGCAAGCACAACTCGCTGAGCTTGAAAAAGAATGGAATCTCAGCATCAATGAAATAAAAGAAATCAATCGCAAGATGTCGATTGGTGAAGCTAAAGCACGTCGTGCGAAAAAAGAAATGATTGAGGCCAACCTACGTCTCGTGATTTCTATCGCTAAAAAATATACCAACCGCGGCTTACAGTTCCTCGACTTGATTCAGGAAGGGAATGTTGGCTTGATGAAAGCTGTGGATAAATTTGAATACCGTCGTGGTTACAAGTTCTCGACTTATGCCACTTGGTGGATTCGCCAAGCGATCACACGTTCTATCGCCGACCAGGCGCGCACCATTCGTATCCCAGTACATATGATTGAAACCATCAATAAGCTCAATCGTATTTCTCGCCAAATGTTGCAGGAAATGGGACGCGAAGCGACGCCAGAAGAATTATCTGAACGCATGGAAATGCCAGAAGACAAAGTACGTAAAGTGCTCAAAATTGCAAAAGAACCGATTTCGATGGAAACACCGATTGGTGATGACGAAGATTCACATTTAGGTGATTTCATTGAAGACGCTAACGTCTTATCGCCACCTGAGTCAGCAACCTTTGAAGGTCTGCGCGAACAAACACAAAACGTCCTGGAAAGCCTCACTGCCCGTGAAGCCAAAGTACTGCGCATGCGTTTTGGTATTGGCATGAATACTGATCACACTTTAGAAGAAGTCGGTAAACAATTTGATGTCACCCGTGAACGTATCCGCCAGATAGAGGCTAAAGCCTTACGTAAGCTGCGTCACCCTACACGTTCTGAACGTTTACGTAGCTTCCTGGATAGCGACAATCCGCAAGGCAGCGGCAGCTCTTAATCACGCCCTGCCTTTAAGCTCCCGCTTACGGGCCCATAGCTCAGTTGGTTAGAGCAGGGGACTCATAATCCCTTGGTCGTAGGTTCGAGTCCTACTGGGCCCACCACTTTTCAAAGGCTTGTAAAAATTTTTAGCGCTGAAATAAACACTAGATATGCAGTACAGCGCATGGCACCGAAATTCGCGCAAACCGTATCTATACAGCCACCGATGGAATCATGTCCCAAGTTTTACCTTGCAAGTTACGTCCGTTCGCTTTCTTTGAACGTTTAATACCATCCTCACCCCATGCACCCCACTGCTTAAAGAAAAAATCAACATTCGATTTTTCACATTGATTACGTAGGGACAAAACCCACTCTTCTTTCATTGGTCTCGCACCAACACCAGATTCACCACCAACAATTACCCAGTGAATACCCTTGAGACTAATCCTACTCAAGCTTTCTAATAAAGGCTCAATAGAAAGAAAACGAGTATTAGCCTTAATCGCTTGTAAATCAGGTATTCTTGGCTTCCCATATTTTTTATCTTCTACAGATACACCTAACCAAGCATTATTCGGTACTTGGCGAGTATCAAAATACTCACGCATTCTGGCGCTACGCTTAGTAAGAATCTGATAGGTGTGCCAGGGCGTATCTTCGACAACCTTCATTACCTGTTCGATAAACTCAAAAGGCACTTCATCTTGAAATAGATCACTCATCGAATTTACAAAATACATGGTTGGTTTTTTACGATGAAGAGGTTGACTTAACCTACTGGGTAACAAGCTAACCTTAAAGCCGTTTTCGTAACCAGGAGCACCCATAGCATGTAGCCGCCTTGCCATAGTCTCTGCATAACAATGCTTACAACCAGGGGAAATCTTTGTGCAACCAGTAACAGGGTTCCAGGTTTGCTCAGTCCATTCAATTTTACTCATAATTCCACAACTTCATTATTCATTCTTAAGTATATGCTTAACGACCCGCTGAGCAAGGGATTGCGCTTTTTTATTAGGGTTACTAACAATAAAATAAAAATTGAATAAAGGTCTATTATTGTTATTAAGCGCCACTGGATCAGACACGTAGGGAAATAGTTCTTTTAAACGCTCAGTTACCCATCTGCCTAATTCTTCTGTATTTAGCCGCTCTTTAACAGGCTCATTGGAAGTTCCGCCAAATAAATCACGCGTTCGAGGTTCCTCTTTACATTGATACAACGACTGCTCCCATTGGTCGGTACCCAATAGTCGATTCAATGTCGGTTTCCATTCCGGTCTAATTCGTTCCTCAGATTTAGGAGTCATACGAATAATGACAGATATTGGAAACAACAACCAAAGATCAACCTTCTGCGAGGAAGCAACATACCTTAATGTATCCCAATCTAATTCTGAACTATATGGATCAACAAAAAGAACTGCTCTGTCACTAGATTGTAGGGACTTACAAAAAACTTCGACAAACTGATTTGCATCGAGTTGTGAAATACATATTTCTTTCTGCTGGTGACTTTGCTTTAGCTGTTCTAATTCACGAACATGAGCTGGATCTAAATCATTGAAGTGGTACTTATGAAAACCAGGTTCAATATTGAGTGCCGCTCTAACAGAACCTTCAAGCGCACCTTGATCTATAAGCACCTCTTGCTCATCGTTTAAATTAGTTGGTATATGTGTTCCCGTACCGGCAAATGCATCCGCATAATGCAAATTAAATGGCTGTTTTTTGAGCGCTTGACAATAAAAAGCTAAATACTTACTTAATATATCTAACTTTTTACGTGTCCAAATACCGCCAAACTTATGGTTCATCCTTTCTCCAAAGCAGCGTATACTGTATTTTTATACAGTAAAATAGTATTGTCAATACCGATCTATACTGCTTCAAAAAATGATCAACCTTCGAGAAACCACCCTACCTGTAGATCAAAATATTGGGCGCTGAACCTCATAGATGCCACCTCTGCTCGACAGAGAAAATGTTATGTTATAACATTTAATGACGTTTATATTAGGTAAGAATCATTGTGCTAACAGATAATACATCCACAAACCACGCTGAGAGGCTGCCAGTATCAGTACTATCCGGTTTTCTTGGCGCCGGAAAAACCACAGTATTGAGCCATATTCTTAACAACCGCGAAGGAAAAAGAGTCGCCGTGATTGTTAATGATATGAGTGAAATAAATATTGATTCGGCGATTGTCCAAAACGAAGTCTCACTCAATCGCAGCGAAGAAAAGCTGGTTGAGATGAGCAATGGCTGCATCTGCTGCACCCTACGTGAAGATTTATTACTAGAGGTAAACAAGCTAGCCAAAGATGGGCGCTTTGATTATCTCGTCATTGAGTCCACGGGCATTTCCGAACCACTACCCGTCGCGGAGACGTTTACTTTTGCCGACGAAGAAGGCGTGTCGTTATCTGATGTAGCGAAATTAGACACTATGGTCACGGTTGTCGATGCGGTTAATTTTTTAAAAGACTATGACGAAGCACAGTACCTAAAAGAAACTGGTGAATCTCTGGGTGAAGAAGATGAGCGTACTGTCGCTGATTTACTGGTTGATCAAGTTGAGTTTGCTGACGTCATTCTGATTAGCAAAACCGACATCGCCAAACCTGAAGATGTCGAGCGTCTTGAGGCCATTTTGAAATCACTCAATACTCGCGCAAAGATCATTCCTATTCAGGAAGGTAAAGTAGAGATCGATGCCGTATTAAATACCGGCTTGTTTGACTTTGAAGAAGCTCAGCGTTCGCCTGGTTGGTTGGCAGAAATGCGCGGAGAGCATGTACCGGAAACTGAAGAATATGGCATTGGTAGTTTTAGTTATGTTGCACGTCGGCCTTTTCATCCACAAAAGTTTCATGAGTTTTTACATAATACAAAAACGCACGGCAAATTAATTCGCTCGAAAGGCTATTTTTGGTTAGCGACCCGCCCCGAGTTTGCTGGTCAATGGAGCCAAGCAGGGGGTATTGCCCGCTATGGTTTCGCCGGCATGTTCTGGAAAGCCGTGCCTGAGGATCACTGGCCCACCGATGAAGAAGCTATTGCAACCATTAAAGAAAACTGGGAAGAGCCTTTTGGCGATATGCGACAGGAATTAGTGTTCATTGGCCAAGGTT
>CAYUVE010000020.1:0-2484 GCA_964447985.1 uncultured Thiotrichales bacterium | reverse complement strand
TGGGAAGAGCCTTTTGGCGATATGCGACAGGAATTAGTGTTCATTGGCCAAGGTTTGGATAAGACTGCAATAACCGAGGCACTTGATTCTTGTTTGTTAAGCGAAGACGACGTATTACGCGGAAAAGAATACTGGTTAACGCTTGATGATCCATTTCCTGCATGGCGAGAAAACTAATGAGCGCTGTTATCCCTATTCACGCTGATATTGAGCCAGTCGCCAAAATATGTAAAGCAACCGTCGGTGATACGCCTACGATATTGACGGATATTTATCGAGAAGATACCAATATCGCCGTTTGGCGTAGACAGCTATCTCCAGCTTTAACTCAGTTTATTGAAGGTTTTCTAAACTTCAATAACGGCGTTCAAATAGCGATGACAGTTACGCACGAAAGTGCTTTCACTAGCATCAAAGACTCTCTAGGCACCAATAACGATGAAGCTACGGAGTTTTGCCAAGACATTAAAGAATTAGTAAGCATGTTTTGCGACTTGTTCGACACCAAACATGTCGGCCTACGGCTTCGTACACTAGACCGTGCCATGTGCCCACGGTTTCATGTTGATAGAGTGCCATGCCGATTAGTGACAACATATAGCGGAGTGGCAACACAATGGTTAGCCGATGATTCTGTTGATAGAAGTAAACTCGGCAGAGGCAACAACGGCTTGCCCGATGAACAATCTGGTATCTACTCAGATAAAAATGCCGTTCAACAACTGCACTGTGGTGATGTCGGCTTACTAAAAGGTGAAGCTTGGCATAATAATGAGAATGGTGGTTTAGTCCATCGCTCTCCGAAGGTTGCTGCAAACGAAAATCGTTTATTAATGACTCTGGATTTTATTGATTAGCCTTCTGGGATTAGCCCACTTCCTCTCTCATCGATTCTAGCTAAAACCTATAGGCGCAGCATTTGTCAAAATAAACTGTCGGCCTATAAGGATATGGGACAAATAGCTTTATTCCACCAAACTCGCATTTTGGCACAGTAAGAATTGATTCTGGCACATTTCGCTAGTTTCATGGCGTCCCTGTATCAATACCATGTCTCCATCAATGATCAAACTGACTGGAGATAACGACAATGACCACTATCAATCGACATTCACCTATTATGGTAACTGGCGCGACCGGCTACGTCGCGGGGCAACTCGTTAAAAAACTATTGGAAGATGGATTAACCGTACATGCACCCGTTCGCGACCCTGGGAATCCTGAAAAACTGAAATACCTAAATCAAATCGCCGACGCGACATCTGGGCAGATCAAATACTTCAAAGCTGACTTACTCGCACCGTGCTCTTACTCAGAGGCGATGGATGGCTGCGAACTGGTGTTCCATACTGCATCGCCTTTCAAGATAGATGTCAAAGATGCTCAGAAAGAGCTCATCGACCCAGCTAAGCTTGGCACCCGTAATATTCTTGAAACGGCTAATGAGACGGATTCTGTTAAACGCGTGGTATTAACTAGCAGCTGCGCAGCGATTTACGGCGACAATATTGACTTGGAAAAAACACCTAACCGTATTTTTACTGAGGAGATTTGGAATACTAGTTCATCTCTTGAACACAACCCCTACTCTTACTCCAAAACGGTAGCGGAGCGTGAAGCCTGGACAATTCACGATGCACAATCTCGCTGGGATCTTGTTGTGATTAACCCCACTCTTGTAATTGGCCCAGGTATCAACCCCTATGCCACATCAGAAAGCTTTAATTTAATTAAACAAATGGGTGACGGCACCTTAAAAGCCGGTGCACCACGTTGGGGTTTTGGCGTAGTCGACGTCAGAGACCTTGCCCAAGCACACTACAGTGCAGGTTTTACCCTTGAGGCAAACGGCCGCAATATTATTTCTGCTCATAACACTGACATGTTTGAAATGTCGCAAACTCTACTCGACAAATACGGTGACAATTATCCCGTTCCGCGCAAAGCTGTACCTAAATGGCTACTGTGGTTAATTGGTCCTTTTGTAGACAAAGTCATGACCAGAAAAGTCATTTCTCGCAATATTGACCGTCCCTGGAGAGGCGACAATAGCAAAGGTATTCGCGAGCTGGGCGTAACATATCGTTCGCTTAACGAGTCGATGAATGACTTTTTCCAGCAAATGATTGATAGCGGGCTACTTAAATCACCTAGCCATTAATCATTAAATAGCAGATTGATAAGGACTTTTGAGAGTTTAAATATGAAAAAAATAACTCCATTTAGTATTAACCCAGGCTGGAAAATTCTACTAGTGGACTTAGGCATCAACTATGCCGAAGTCTTAAAAAAAGCTGAGCTTCCGGCTGACTTATTTAGCCGCAAGGATGCGTCTCTTACGACAGCTGAGTATCTTAAATTCTGGAAATCGCTTGAATTTATTGCCAATGACCCACTATTTCCATTAAAAGCGATTTGCAAACTTAGCACCGAGATGTTTGATCCCCCTATTTTCGCAGCGCTATGCAGTCCAAACCTCAATAC
>CAYUVE010000019.1:0-21317 GCA_964447985.1 uncultured Thiotrichales bacterium | reverse complement strand
AAGATAAGCATTGACCTGCAAGATACGGGTGAAGTCGCTCATCTGTCGGATTATCGTGGCAATAAGTACGAGGCTCAGGTTTTTGACGGTGGCGAGCTAGTAGAAAAGGCTACACTCTCGCTGAGCCAGCATCAGCATATTACTTCGCTGCGTGATGACTATCTGGCCTTATTGGAAGGGATGTCCCGACGTAGCGGAATGAATATTGGCGAGGGCGATGCGCCTAGAGAAATGCGTTACGCAAGATCGATTTCAGTGATGGCTAGAGGAGGAGTCATTGCTTACGAAGGCTCTGACTATCGATTGCAACTTAAGTCTATCGAGAACGGTACGGGGCCGATATTTTTGCCGGCTGCGCCGGAGTTCCCAGAAGCCGATGAGATAGAGCAATTGGCCCTAAACTTCTATCGCTAATCTTATGACTTAAATATAATCCCCATACTGTTGTAAGTGATACCCTGGTTTTTTAGTTTTGCAAAAAGTTTTAGTAGTGCTTCTATAATTTTTTGTGTCTTCTACAATAAAATAAGGCAGTATAAATAGGTCTTATTCGCTAAGGGTTACAAGCGTAAGTGGGCATTTCATTTGGATACCGTTTTTCTTCAGATACAAAATATCGCATACCGTTTTTGGGATGAGCCTTTCTGGTTTTTTCTTTTATTAATTACGCTCTTGCTATTAGCCATTGTCATAGTATTGCCGCGAATATTGGATAGTCTTAGTGAGCGTAAGCGCTTGGCGGTGTTTAAACGCATTTGCCATGACTCGGTACATGACATCGTTGTGCCGGATGGTTTGGGTGGTAAGTTATTTATTCCTCACGTACTGCTTATGTCTGATCGTGTGGCAGTGTTTGATGAGAAGGCTTATGGCGGAAAGATTTTTGGCGACAGTAATGTCGACCAATGGACGCAAACCATTGGCCAAGGTAGTTACCGGTTTCCAAATCCCTTACGAGAATTGCAATCGCAAGTCGTAGCCGTCAACAGTTTGATGATCAATCCCTGTGCCAAAGGGTATTTGGTGTTCTCGGATGATAGTGAGTTTCCGTGGGGGCAGCCTGAGAGTGTTTACTTACGTAAAGACTTATCTCAAGCTTTTACCGATGCGACGAAGTCTCTAGAGAGCTCGATCGAGCAAGCATGGGCGAGTCTTCAGCGGGCCAGCATTTTGGCTCAGCCTAAAAAATCATATAAGGTGAAGTACGTACTATTTGCGCTGGTATTAATGATGGCAGTAGCTTGGTTCAGTGCCGCTTGGATCGGCGCAGCACCGGCCTTGCAGTCGATAAGCTCGCTGTAGTCATGTGCTAAACGATTGAGATCAGTAGCAAAACGAAGAGCACGACCAGACCAATTGGCAATAATAAGCCGAACCAGTCCTTGTTTTCAGCTTCGCTGCTGTACTTGAAGGCCTGTTTGAGCCCGGGCCTGAATATGAAGATGACGAGTAAGGCTATTGCACCAAATAGCAGTAATTGCCAAATACTGGGACCGGAACTTTCAATCATTTTTTAATCCAAAGTGATTCGTCTCACAGATATTGTATGTTAAATGTTATGGTCATAGCATAATCACGACAAATTTGTTCCAAAACTCTGAATCAGAGGTCATACTGACCGATCTATGGCCGATTTACTAAAAAGTTTGGTATCTAGCAATACGGATGTGGGGAAGAAAATGTCAGTCATAAATAGAAGAAAATACTGTGCTATCAATTGTCTAGCAAAGCTGGCGATTGCCTTGGTGTTTATGGTGCCATTGTATGTTCATGCCGCAGAGAATGATGATCTGCCTGAATTTGACGACTCAGAGTTTTTTGATGAGGAGTTTGCCGATGATGCGGCATTGCTAGAAGAGGAGGCCCTAGAGCTTGATGAAGTTACTATTTGGGATCCACTTGAGCCGGTTAATCGCGGAGTATTTTGGTTTAATGACAAAGCGTATCGTTATGTTCTGAAACCGGTGGCAAGAGGCTTTCGCGTAGTACCAAAACCGGTTCGTAAGTCTGGCTCTAATTTTTTCTCTAACTTGTTTACGCCAATCAGAGCGATCAATTCATTGTTACAACTCAAATTAAAGAAAACGGGAACAGAGTTGGCGCGCTTTGGTATCAATACTACGATAGGGATAGGCGGTTTGTTTGACCCGGCAGATAAATATTTTAAGCTGAAAAAACATAATGAGGACATGGGGCAGACTTTAGGTAGTTATGGTCTCGGTCACGGGCTTTATATCGTTATACCGTTTCTTGGGCCAAGTAGTGCTAGAGATGGTGTGGGCTTAATTGGTGATTTAGCTATTGATCCGGTTAATCGAGCTTTTGCAGCTGAAGATGTGGCGCTAGGTAGGGCAGTTAATTTGGTCAACGAATTATCTCTGGATAATGATACCTACGAGTCATTAACCGATGATTCCTTAGACCCTTACGCAACAATTCGTGATGCATATTTGCAGTCTCGTAAAAAGAGCGTAGAAGAATAAGCGACTAGTTTGTATTAATGGATTCGCTTGTCGATTGGCGTGCTGCATGCCCTTACTGCGGCGAGTCAATAGATTTGCTGATCGATCCCACCAATATCGGTGTTAGTTATATAGAAGATTGTTCAGTATGCTGTCGGCCTATTAGTATTCTTGTATTCGGTTCCTGCGATGAATACGATGTTTGGTCGGTCGATGCTGTTGAATTGCGATCCGAGAATGAATAAAGTGGCCGCTGATTTATTAGCCTGTTGAAGCGGGTCATCATCTTATAATGTCTAAAGTCAATGATTTTGTATTTATCGATAACGCGCAAGCGTTAGACGAATTATGCCAGCAGTTTAAAGATGATAATTGGTTAGCTGTTGATACCGAATTTGTCCGAGATAGCACGTATTACCCTGAGTTCTGTTTGCTACAAATTGGCAACCAAGCTATCAGCGCATGTATTGATGTGCTTGCGATAGATGATTTGTCATGTGTTATCGAACTATTATTTAATCCGAGTTGTATCAAGGTCTTTCATGCTGCAAGCCAAGACTTGGAATTGTTTTATCATTTGTGTCAACGTGTTCCGCAACCGTTGTTTGATACACAAATTGCAGCACCGCTATTAGGTTTTCCTGAACAAGTCGGTTATGCCACCTTAGTGAGCCAGTATTTAGGCGTACACCTTGGTAAGGGGCAGCAACGTACTGATTGGTCTAAGCGTCCGTTAAGCCAGGCGCAGCTTAGTTATGCCGCAGGCGATGTGGCCTATTTGGCCAAGATATATCCGTTAATGATAGATAGGCTAGCTAAGTTAGATAGGCAAAACTGGTTGGAAGTTGACTTAGAAAAATTAGCGCAGCCGGAGCGTTATGATATACCAGAAGAAGAGGCATGGCGCCGAATTAAGGCAACGAAAAAACTGAAAGGTGTGCGTTTGCGAGCGGCGCAACGGCTCGCAGCTTGGCGGGAGCAGACCGCACGGAATGTCAATAAGCCACGTAACTGGATTTTACGAGATGAAGCACTAATAGATATTGCGAATTTGCTGCCTAGCGATCGCGAAGGGCTTTCGCGAGTGCGTAGCCTAAAAGGGCGTAGTGGCGAAAAATATTTTGATAATTTTTTGTATGAAGTGGCTGAAGCAAAGAATGATCCTGCGCCTAAAGTTGACCAAGAAAAACCCACGAACATGATTCCGGTAGATGCCGCTTTAGTCGATTTGTTAATGGCCTTGGTGCAATTGCGCGCAGAGGAAAATGAAATTAATGCTAATGTGCTCGCATCCCGCAAAGCCTTAGAGCAAGCTATTCGACGTGATCAAGCAAGCCCGGTTTTTCAGGGTTGGCGTGCTGAGATTATCGGAGAAGACGTAAAAAAAATGATTAATGGAGAGCTGGCCTTATCAATATTGGATAAGCGTTTGGTTGTGACTGAAATTTAAGTCCAATTTGTTCAGCGTGCTATGTTATTAAACTTACGAAATGCCTGTTTGGATCTGGGTGGTCCAAAGATTCTTGATAATGTCGTATATCAGTTAGAAAAAAATCAGCGTGTCGCTCTGCTCGGTCGCAATGGCTGTGGTAAGTCAACCTTGCTAAAAGTATTAGCTGGAAATCTACAGCTTGATTCGGGAATGCGTGAATTAGGCAAGGAAGTTACGATAGATTTTCTACCCCAAGTTGTACCAGATGATATTCCTGCCACAGTCTATGACCTTATTGCCAAATCTCTCAAAACAAACATTCATGATAATGAAGGCTGGGACGTAAGGCATCGTATCGATAAGGTGTTGTCGCAGTTCGAGCTAAGTGGTGATGAAAAGATTTTATCGATGTCAGGCGGGCGTCAGCGTCGCGCTTTGTTAGCCAGTGTCGTCGTCAATGAGCCAGATATATTGCTGCTCGATGAGCCGACCAATCATCTCGATGTTGAGTCCGTCCTATGGCTAGAAAACTATTTATTTGCCAGGCGTGGCGCTTTGTTGTTTGTCTCGCATGACCGCGAGTTTATCTCAAAACTGGCGACACGAATTATAGAGTTAGATCGCGGCCATTTGCACCAGTACGATGTAATGTATAAAAAAATATTTGCAGCAACGTGAGAAAAGAGAGGAAGAAGAGCAGCGTCATGCGGCGCTATTTGATAAAAAACTAGCCGAAGAAGAGCGTTGGATACGTCAAGGTGTTCAGGCCAGGAGAACACGTAATGAGGGCCGAGTCAGAGCCTTAAAAGCACTGCGTGTCGAGCGACAAGCAAGACGAGATAAGCAGTCAGTCGCACAATTACATCTAGACAGTGGCCAACAATCAGGCAAGGTGGTTGCTGAGGCGCAAAACATTAGCTTCAATTACCAAGATAAAACCATTGTCACTGATTTCAGTACTACCGTTTTACGAGGGGATAAGGTCGGGCTGATCGGCCCGAATGGTGTTGGTAAAACCACTTTGCTGAAGCTTTTGTTGGGCGAACTAAAGCCTGCAAGTGGAAAAATGAAGCTAGGCACAAAGTTAGAAGTTGCTTATCTAGACCAACAGCGTAGCGAAATTGATCCAGATAAAAGTCTTATTGACAATGTATCGCTGGGACGTGAATTCATTGAGATAGAAGGGCAGTCTCAGCATATTATTAGTTATTTACAGCGTTTTCTATTCGAACCCCAGCAAGCGCGTGCGCGTGCAGGGTTGCTATCAGGTGGTGAGCGCGCGCGGTTGCTGTTGGCGCGTTTGTTTAGTCAGCCAGCGAATGTGCTTGTGCTTGACGAACCAACAAATGATTTGGATATTGAATCCTTAGAGTTATTAGAAAGTTTATTAGTGGCTTATCAAGGAACCTTATTTCTTGTTAGCCATGATAGAGCATTGCTAGATAATGTGGTAACTAGCTCGTTTGCTTTTGAAGGTGATGGATGTGTTGGCGAGTATGTTGGTGGTTATAGTGATTATTTGAAACAAAGACAGCCTAAGCAGAATGTAAAAGAGTCGGCTAGGAAAATGCGTGATAAGGCTGTAGTAAGCGCATCGAAAAAAACCAAGTCAGCAAAATTAAGTTATAAAGACCAGCGTGAACTTGATGCCTTGCCAGACGATATTGCGGAGTTGGAAAGCGAACAAGAGAGCCTATACTCAGAGTTAGCGAATCCAGAATTGCACATTAAAGCACCAAATCGAGTGCGAGAAGCGAAGCAGCAGCTTGAAGATATCGACTCCAAACTAAATTATGCCTACGCGCGTTGGGAAGAGTTAGAAGCGCTGAAGCACTGATATTTAAAGTAATTTTACGTAAATAAGTGTTTTGCTTGCGGTGTCAGAAAAACGACATCCTAGTGCTAAGTCGTATAAGTCACTGTTCCATCTTGGCGCATTTGTTTGATCAGTAATATACTCAAGGAGGATGCAGGCATATATAAGCCCGCACCAAGTGAGGAGAGGCTCTGTCAAAAAGTCCACGTGGCTGCAGTAGCTGTAATTATAATTAGACAGTAGGGTTATGGCGATGACAAACGGTATTGTAAAGTGGTTCAATAACTCAAAAGGCTATGGTTTTATTTCACCTAGTGATGGCAGTGAAGACGTCTTTGTACATCACACAGCAATTCAGGGTAAAGGTTTTAAAACATTAAACGAAGGCCAAACCGTAGACTTCGAAGTTCAAAAAGGTCCTAAAGGCTTGCAAGCGACTAACGTCGTTCCCGCCGCTTAGCGATAAGAAATATTGTTAGTTAGATAATGATTTATCAAGGATAGTCCGGCGGGTTTCTCCGCCGGGGTGTTCTTGGTATCAATTCCAGCAATTAGCGCTATTATCTGCGCTACTACTATTTTCGGCTGTTTGTGCGCCAGTCTGATCAACGTTAAATGTTCTACAGTCCGTATCATCAGTTTGTCCACCTGTCGCTGTAGCCGTAATCACGTAAGCAAACTGTGTGCGTACTGGCGTGGCGCCGCCAGATGGTGAAGTAATATTGTAGAAGCCTTCAGCAGATGCAGCGGGGATTGCAGCGTCACATTGTGTATAGTCGTTTGTCCCAGTAAAACAGGCCTCAAGAGCTTGCGCAGCCCCAAGCAGCGAGATTTTTGCGTCAGCGCGCTGCGAACGGTTAACTTGGTCTTGATATGCGGGCAGTGCAATAACGGCGAGTATTGCTACGATCGCAACCACTATTAATACTTCAATCAATGTGAAGCCATATTCTGTATTTTGCTTCATTGGTTTGTACCTTTTGTCATCATTTTTTACTGATATGCGTCGCATTATTCATCCTGTTCATGATGTTTAAGGGCTTGAGGGCGGGCTACTTGGCGCAGGGATAGATTCTTGTTGCAATTCTCCCCATGAAAGTCGGCCGACAAAAACATCACTAAGAGGGTTGACTCTGTTGGGGTCGATACTTAGGCTTCCCGGGCTGGGTGTCCCCGTTCCAGATGCGCTTTGGTCATTTTTGGAACCGGCGACATATATCGTGTCTCCCAAGAAGCCTGGTGCTGAAGGTAGACCATCGGTAAATTCTATACCAACTCCTACATCGTTATTTGCTCCAACTAAATCGCCTGTATTGACCACACCGTCCCCGTCGAAATCAAACACGGAAGATTCAAACGCGCTACCGTCTACGGCATCGACAAACATAACAAAACCAGAGCCCCCACCTTCACAAGGATTGCTAGATGGAACGATGGTGCTAAAGAATACAACACCACTACGGACTACAGAATTAGATACTGAACGCTCGCCTGGTACCGGTAAATCTATATACCAGCCGAACTCGGATGGATAGTCAACACTCCTGTTTGTAATAGTTCGTTGGTTAGCACCGTTTGCTATTGTGATAGGGACAACTTCTTGTGCTTGTAAGCTAGCCTGAGTCCTGTTGCCAGTGCCATTGTCCCAGACACCGTAAAAACTCTGAGTATCGGTATTTTGTGGATCACCTTCTGAGATATAGCGACCGCTACCGAAAAGTACGATTAGATTAGGGTCGTTAGCATCTGTCGTAGCAACCCGTGGGTTATCGATAATTTGTGGGCGAGTGGTGATAAATTGGCTAGGTACTAGAGGCGTACTGTTGTCACCGTCGTCGTCAACTCGTGGACCTGTAAATAATGCATTGCCACTTAGTCCGACTCCCCATCCGCTAGACTGACAAGCACCAGTCGTTCCATTACGATTACATAAATCAAAGGCCCACATATCGCCAGCCATATCGCCAGCATAAGCCCGATCTGCCGTACCATTATTATCTAAATCGACTAGAGCTGGAGTAGATAGTCCATTTGGGCTTATGCCGCCATTACTGCCTGTGTCTATTCTTAAATAATCATCGTTAAGCGTCCAACCATCACTTAGGTCGGGATCTAGGAAAACGACAAATAAGTGTGCATTTCCGTTTCCACTACTATCGCCGTCTTCTTTGAACCCATTACCAAATACTGCAGCCCAGCGATTGTTGCCGCCTTTGATAGCATTAGTTAACACTATAGTAGGTCGGCTATAGGTAAAACCTAGATTAGCGTCGCCTAATGGTTCGCTAGAATTTGGGCCTGCCTCCCCCCTAAATTCCCACATTACAGGATTGGTATCATCAAAACTGTCGGGGTCGGTGATATCTAAGGCAAAAAATCCTCTGCCACCAGCGCCATGCCCACCAACTAAGATAGTTTTCCATGCGCCATTTATGTATACATCGGAGATTGCTGGCGTGAGATCGTGGCTAAAACGATGCGAATATCCAGGATCAGATAAGTAATGTAAGCCCTCATTTTGTTCAGATGAATACAAATAGCTAGGGATATAGGCAAATAATTCTTGCCCGCCATCACCTGAATTTTCAGCGCTATCTTGAGCACGGAACGCGTGTAGCATGCCATCATTGGCGCCGACGTAAACGACTTCGGTACGTTTGCTGCTAAATCCAATAACTGGGCTACTAGTATCGTTAGGTGTCTCATGAACCGCTTCTGATTGGGCGATTCTGAAATCTGAATAACGTTGTCCGGGTGTATCAGGGAACGGTGCGGTATCAGGCCAGCCGACTGACGGTATACCGATAAACACAGCGCCAGAGTTAACAATATCACCGAGTCGGCTATCGCGATTTCGCAAAGCACCACCGTTCTGAGATTCATTAGTTCTATCACCACGTACGTAATCTAAACGATCACGTGCAGGGTCATCTGCTGGGTCATTGGCGACTGTGCCATTCTCATTTTCAATCACACCTGTTGGTGTGGTACGAAAGTCATTTTTTTGAGCCTGAGATAAGCTTGCCCACTCGAAATTAATGCCGGCGGTGCCATCAGCTTCGCTACCGTCATGGCTCCATATATGTCGGCTAGTTGGGTTAAGGTTGTCTAATCGATTGGCGGCAGACCACTCTAGGGAACCGATATTACCTACATTTGCGGCTTCTGCAGTGCTTAGCGTGCCATCGTTATTGGTATCCGCATCGTTTTCATCAATAATATCCAGTGCAAGTAAGTCGCCTGCCCAGGTTCCTGTTTCGAACTGCGCAATATATAAAGTCGAGTCTGTACCAAGCGTGGTAGCATTAAAGGCAACACCACTACTTGTACCGCTAGTTCTTTCGTCTATATTGTTAAGAACACTTTGCAGTGAGACCGTAAGTTGATCAGCATCGCTTGCCTCGAAATAATCCCCACGGCCGTTGTATGCAAGATGAACTAATTCGTTTACTCGTTCTTGAGTAGTAAATAATTGTGTTCCTGTTTTGGAAGGCCAATCATCATCCATGGTTACGGTTGTGGCTGCACCGCAACCCTGACCGTTAATATTTAGAATGGGATGCAAAGGGCGTCCCGATGTATCTCTAGGCATATCTATTGTAGTCTCTAGACCAAAACTAACTGCATAGGTCACCATATGCTGAGCATCATTTTGATCTACGCCACACTGCGTAGGCACATTGTCGGGAATATCATCGTGTAGATCTCTTTCATAGAAATACATACCGATATCGGCTAAAGTGTCGCTGACACTGTCGCTGTAAGGTCCGCCATCAAAAATAGTATTGTTGCCACTCGTATTGTTACTGTCTGCGTTATTTGGTGTGGAGAAAGCACCTTCATCTGAAGTGCTGTAAGCGCCATCGGTCAGAAGAACGGTAAAGTTGCTTTGACACCTTCCTAGAGTTTGATCTAAGGGGCAATTGTTAGAACCAAATGGCCCGCCTGTGCATTCAAAATATCGTCCAGAATCTCTCATAGCTACATTAAGTGGTGTTCCGCTTTGAGAATGAATTTTAAATAAAGAATCAATTAGTGATGACTTGTGGCTAGGTGTGTCAATATCGTTTATTTGGATTTCGCCAGCACCACTATTGTTAGGATTGGAATTTATAGTAGCCATACCAATATTTACGCCATTTGCTGATTCAAATACTTCTACCATAGACGATTTCATGGCGTATTCCCTACGACGGTGATATTGCCACCAGTTACCAAAATTTTTGATTTCTTCAGTATAGCTGCAACTTGTTCCAGCGCAGTCCGTTCGTGAAGAGGCTTTTGGGTAAGTGCCTCCAGATTGAATTACGTATTTAGTTCCACGTTCACCAGGGTCTACCGGACTGCCATCACCATCGCTATCGCTCTCATTGCCAGTGCTATCCCAAGTCCAATAAGTAGCCGGATAAATCGATGTATTGATGGAAAACGTCCCTGAAAACCCCCCTTCATTGAGGACTATAAAGGTTGTAAAGTTGTCGGTGGCAGTAAGATCATAGTCTCCAGTTACATTGCTACTGTTAGCGTCATAAGGATCCAACAGTACTCTGGTGCTCACACTCGGGTCTGCAATAGCGTCAGTATAGGGGTTTCCGTTTTCGTCTACTCCATCCCAAGGTTCGTAAACTACAGTGGGGTCATAGTAGACGTTATTGAAGTCTGAGTTACGGGCACGCCAAATGCCTTCATATGGACCACCTAGGCCGGCTATATTTAGACTGTTATTCTGGCCTAGAATTCTCATTTCATCAAAGCCCGGAGCGATTCTCGAATCTGCGTTTACGTTATCATTGGCATCGTGTAGCAAGTAGTATGTTCTATTAACATTAGAGGATGATCCGGCGCTGATCTGGATAGTACCCGCAGCAGTTGGGTCTATAGGAGTAGGGTCAACAGTGGAAAGTTCAAATTCCATGCTGCCTGAATCATCTACCATAAATAAAATATTTGGTTTGACGGTGTTTGCTGTAAAGAGCGGTTGATCCGCTAACGTACCAGCTCCGCTGCCGAGTGCGGTCAATGGAATATAGACGGCGACGGCACTGATAAGGCCTACTGCAAACGCTTTCGGGGAATTAAATATATTATTCATGGATTTTTCTCAGTAATGGCTTAGATTGGGATTTAATTGTCTTTCTCTTCCTCTGAGTCTTTGTCAGTGTTGTCTCCCAGGCCGCCTCCAATAGAGCTAGTTTTGTCGATTAATTGGCGGTTTTCCTCGTCGTTTCCGTTTCCTGATGCGATAGATAATGGTATGTAAGCTAAAATAGCCAGAATTAATATGTGCCTATATATCTTTGTCATGTTGCAATTCATTACGAACCTCTAATCGTTTTTTTGATGAAAATCATTCTAATCTGTCACCTATATACGTTTGAAGTATTACCTCCGAACGTGTGTCTCCACCTACGCCTCTCCCGGTGATTTTGAAATAAGTAACTCCTGCGCTGACACCTTCCCCCGCGTTTTTAAAGCTTTTATCACCGTCTGCATTGATATCGCGCTGAACTTGTCGTGCCATGGTCCTTGCTGCTTCACCAGCGCTGGCAATATGATCTTTGTTGGTGGCTTCAATTGAATTGGTGTCGTTCCAAATCGACGGGTCGAAAAAATCGAGATCTGCATCAGCTTCGCCGAATGTTCCCGGGTCACTACTGTTTGTAAACTGAAGAAGCTGGTCATACGCTAAAATCGTGCGCTCTGCATCCCGCATTGCCGATTCAGTTGCATGCATGGCGATGGAGCGATTACGTTCATTGCTTGTCATGCGCTCTTCCATCACAGTAGTGCGCATTGATGTCACACCAATTAGCGTTAAAATTATTAGCATCATCATGCTTACAATTAGCGCGGCTCCACATTGTCTTGATAGTGACTGAGCTGTTGAAATATGTTTAATTCTTGCGTTCATTATTAAGACAGCCTGTTTCTTAATGAAATGGTGGTTGTGACAGTTTTTTCGATTCTGTTGTCATTTCTGCCAGTTAGTTGCGTAGGACTGACATTGTCGTCATCACTGGCGATGACGAGGGTAATGCGCACGGCGATAACGTTGTCAAAATTTATGCCGGCACCGTTAGCGTCGATGTAGCGGTCAACCACGAGGTCGCCAGTGGTGTCTTCACCATATTTAATTTGCATGTCTTCGACGTTGGAAATTAGTTCTGTGGCGACACCTCGATTGAGCTGCCTCATTAGACCTGGAAGCTCGCCTGTTCCTAGAGTGTTAGCCGGAGTAATAAAGTACTCGACCTGTTGAGCACGGTACATAGTGCTGTTTGATCCATAGGTATTAGAAAGTCTGGCATTAGCATTTCCAGGTGGAATTGTAGGGGTTGTTTCCGCAGCGTGAAATATAGTTAAGCCATCAATGCTTGTGCTGGTTATTTGAAAAAAATCTGTTTTTGTGCAATCAGTGAGGCCGACAATCTGGCCTGTTTGGAAGTGATTGTTAGTTTCAGTTAGCTGTACGGGTAGGTTAGCAAACGATAAAGGCTGGATTTGGGTAGGTCTACCAATGAGGCTGCGTACGAGGATACGATCTGGGCTACCTACTAAGCTTGCATCACCTTCGATGCCAAAAAGCCCACCGCCTTGTCCGCTAGTGTCGCTTTGATTTTGCGCGAAAGCAATAAAGTTGTCACCGGTATTAAGTTGATTGCCGCCAGATAAATGTTGATTGGCATCGACCGGTGTTGGGTTACAACCCCAAAAATCAGCCATGCTTATGTCTTGCGCCATAATGTCTAAAGCGAAGCGCGCTTTTTCAGATAAGCGTGAAAATGTCTCTTGAGTTCGGTAAGTTGATTTGGTGTTGGAGAAAATCTGTACTACACCAATCAGTAGCGCCGTGCTTATCGTTATCGCGATCATTAATTCGATCAATGATAATCCTGTTTGCGATGTATATTTTTTGATGTGGGTCATAACTTTATTCGGTCGCTAAGGTTGATAACTGGTGACAAAAGAATTGGTTGGCACATCATTGTTGTCTAGAGGTCCCCACCAAATTTTGATGGCAAAAACTGGCCCATTATCATCACATCTGCCGTCATCGGGACTGGCATCAAGATCATTGGGCGTAGAGTCAAAGCAGACAACACCTTCGCCATTCTCAAGTTGGTCAGCTAGCGCGTTATCCCATGTATTTAAGTCAAAGGCTGCGAGTTGAGCAGGTGTGCATGTAGCAATGGCATCACAGTCATTTTCATCGCTGGACTTTGCTCCGGCAATATTGGTGTGATATGGGTTTGCGCCGGTATTCGTGATTATTGCGCTTGTTCTATTGGCTGTCATACGATTGATAATGTCGTTAGATAAGTTTGTCACGGTAGATCGCGCGAATGACTCATTTGTATTCATGAGACTTCGACCTTGTAAGCCGGCTAGTCCAAGTAAGCCGATAGATAACACTAGTAGCGTTACTAGTACTTCAATCAATGAAAAGCCATGGTGAGTGATATGTTGGTTGTGTTTTTTCATAACATTAATTAGGAAGATGGATGGGTCACTTCAATTTTTGAGCTGCCATTTGGGGATACCGAAATTATTCTGCCTGTTGCGGCGTCACTGTTGCTCAGTGTGAAGGTAATGAGTGTGCCTGTGGAAAGGAAACCGCGAGAGTTGTATGTTAGTGTGTCAGCAGTGCTTGTTATTTCGCTACCACCTTCAAATCCGTTATTAACAAATAAGGCATTGCCCGCGTTGTCTGTAATTGTCCAACCATTTTCCCAGCTGCCAGCGGTATCGGCTGTCATCGTGACATTTCGACCGCGTTTTAAGGCTTCACTTCTTGCAATACTTAAAGCCGTTAAGAATTCATTAGCTTGGGTGGTGACGCGGTTGTTTTGGATTACATCCTGAAAACTCGGAACGGCTACGGTTACCAGAATAGCGGCAATGGTTAGCGTAATAATCAATTCAACCAAGGTGAAACCGGCTTGATTGCGAGAGCGAAACTTTTCGTGATTTTTGTTCATGCTTGTGGGAAGCGGCCGTGTGGGGGAAAGGTTTAGTGTTTGGAGACGGATGGAGGGTATCTGGCGATAAATGGTCGATTTTGGGGCAATTAGTCACTAAATCTATGTCTTTCCTGGGTGCTAGACTATCGGCTGTCAGGCGTATTTAAGGGTTTTAATGATGGGATTGAAGGTGGGTTTTATTGGTCTGGGCGCCATGGGGTCGGGTATGGCAGCGAACTTGAGTAACGCTGGGGTATTGGAGGTGGTGTACAACCGTACTCAAAGCCGAGCTGAAGATTTTGCCCGCGCATACCCTGTATTAATCGCGAGTTCTATTGCTGGGTTGGCAGAGGATTGCGAGGTGGTTTTTACCTGTGTATCGCGTGATGAGGATCTGCTTGAGGTGGCCAATGAGATTGCTGATGGGATAAAGCCGGAGACTGTGGTTGTTGATACCTCAACAGTCAGTCATAGTACGGCGAAGCAAGTAGCAAAGAGTCTGGCAGCTAAGGGCGCTTGCTTTCTTGATGCGCCAGTTAGTGGTGGTACGGAAGGCGCGAAAAACGGAACCTTAGCGATGATGGTGGGTGGTGATGCGTCAGTATTAGATCGTGTTGCTCTGCTACTTAAACATATCGCTACGAAGATTGTGCATATGGGTGATGTTGGTACAGGTCAGGCGACTAAGGCGGTAAATCAGATCATGGCGGCTGGGATTAACCATGCAGTGACAGAAGCTTTGGCCTTTGCTGAGGCTGAACAGTTGCCTATTAGTAAGGTAATTGACGTGGTCGGTTCGGGTGCGGCGGGTAATTGGTTTCTTAATCATCGCGGTGCCAGTATGGTAGCAGGGACTTATGCTCCTGGGTTTAAGCTTGGCCTGCACCATAAAGATCTTGGTATTTGTAAGGCGATGGTCGCTGAGCATGATGTGCAATTACCTGTTATTGAGATGAGTTTGATTCTATATCAGAGGTTGATTGATCAAGGTTTTTCCGATGAAGATATTTCATGTCTTTACCGCCACAAGCGAGAAATGTTTGTAGAGCCGGGGCATTAGTGATGGGTTTTAATGTGGGTGGCGTACATCACGCTAGTGTCGTCGTGACTGACGTTGTGAGCTCACTGAGTTTTTATTGTGATGTATTGGGCTTATCAGTTGATCAATCACGCCCGGATCTTGGTTATGACGGGGCCTGGTTGCAGGTCGGGACGCAACAAATTCACTTGCTGCAGGTAGACAATGTGGATCCAGTAGTAGGTAGACCACTGCATGTGGGGCGCGATCGCCACACCGCTTTAATAATCGATAATATCGATTTGTTGGCTAAGCAGTTGGATGAGTCAGATATCGCCTACACACGCAGCCGTTCCGGTCGACGAGCCTTGTTTTGTCGTGATCCGGATGGGAACGGTCTAGAGTTTGTCGAGTCCAAGCCATAAAATCAAAGCATCGCTGTATCCGCTCTGGATATTTGCTTGTTCAAGCACTATATAGATAAATTAAGTATGAAAATATCTGCGCATCATGAGCGCGCAGGCAATAATCAGGAGTATGTATGTCCACGACTGCAGTTGATACCCAGGCAATGGCTGGGGCTGGTTTTGAATGGCTTCGTAGCCAAGATATCGAGTCTTTGAAGTTAAGCGTTGAAGAATATCGCCACACGAGAACCGGTGCGCTTCACTATCATATCGCGAGTGACAACACCGAGAATGTGTTTCTGGTGGCATTGAAAACGGTGCCTATGGACTCAACCGGTGTGGCACATATCCTCGAGCATACTGTTCTATGTGGTAGCGAGCGTTATCCCGTGCGCGACCCGTTTTTCATGATGATCCGTCGTTCTTTAAACACCTTCATGAATGCATTTACTAGCAGTGATTGGACAGCCTATCCATTTGCTAGTCAAAATCGAAAAGATTTTTTTAATCTCATGGATGTTTATCTAGATTCCGTATTCTTTTCGCGTTTGCATGAGATGGATTTTCTACAGGAAGGGCACCGTATTGAATTTGAGACAGCTGACGATCCCAAATCCGAGTTGGTCTATAAAGGCGTTGTGTTTAATGAAATGAAGGGTGCGATGAGTTCGGTGACAAGCACGCTTTGGCAAACGCTAACTAAATATTTGTATCCTACAACAACCTATCACTACAATAGTGGTGGTGACCCTGAGCATATCACCGACTTAAGTTATGAGCAGTTAAAGGAGTTTTATAGTACTCACTACCATCCTAGCAATGCGGTATTTATGACTTTTGGTGATATACCTGCAGCTGAACATCAAGCGATATTTGAAGATAGAGTATTGTCGCGCTTTGATCGGCTCGACCACGATATCAGTGTCAGTGATGAAAAGCGTTATTTTTCACCCGTCGTAGTAGAAGAAGCTTATCCACTATCTGAGGAAGAAGCTCAAGGTGATCGCACGCATATTGTCTTGTCCTGGTTATTGGGAAAAAGTACCGATCTTGAAGAAGTCTTACGCGTTAATCTTCTTAGTAGTTTGTTGCTAGACGATAGTGCTTCGCCCTTACGTCATGCGCTAGAGACAACAGATTTAGGTAGTGCTCCCTCACCACTATGTGGTTTAGAAGATTCTAACCGCGAAATGGCATTTGTTTGCGGTGTTGAAGGTTCAAAAGCCGATAATGCCCAGGCGGTCGAAGACTTGGTTTTATCGGTACTAAAAGATGTGGCTGAAAACGGTATCGAGCAAGAGCGTATCGAGGCTATGTTGCATCAACTTGAACTAGGTCAGCGCGAAGTGGGAGGAGATGGCTTTCCTTATGGCTTACAACTGATGTTGGAAGGGCTATCTAGCGCCGTGCACGGTGGTGACCCGGTGGCCATGCTTAATCTTGATCCAGCCTTAGAAAAATTACGTGAAGAGATTAAGCAGCCGGATTTTGTCAGCCAATTGATCAACAATTACTTATTAAATAATGCACATCGTGTGCGCTTAATGCTAAAGCCTGATTCTCAGCTAGTGCAGCGGCGAGATGAAGCTCAGGCGCAAAAACTCGAAACCATTAAGAGCTCTTTGTCGAACGAACAGCAAAGCAATATTATTGATCTCGCCGCTAAATTGGCTGAGCGTCAGCTAAAAGAAGATGATCCCGGTATCTTGCCTAAGGTCGGCATAGAAGACGTACCGGAAAGTATTCATATTCCTCAAGGCGAAGCCTTAACAATGGGCTCTCATCCGCTACGTTATTACGGGCAGGGTACCAACGGTATTGCTTACCAAGAAATCATTACTTCGCTTTCTGGTCTGTCTAATTCTGATTTTTCGCTACTCCCTTACTACAGTACTTTATTACCCGAAGTCGGTTGTGGTGACCTAGATTATCTCGGTTCGCAAATTTGGCAATCTAAGGTTAGTGGCGGTATCGGTGCACACACTATGATACGTGGTGCCGTTGATAATGCTTCTGATGTCAGCGCATTCTTTGTTGCCTCAAGTAAAGCGCTATTACGTCACCACGGCGAATTATCAGAGTTATTGAAGCAAAGTTTCCTTGCTGCGCGCTTTGATGAAAGCGCACGTATTCGTGAAATTATGAGTCAGCTGAGATTGCGACGTGAGCAAGGCGTTGTCGGTAGAGGCCATAGCTTAGCGATGATGGCTGCAAGTGCGCCGTTTAGTAAGCTTGGTAGTGTGTTGCATAAACTGCGTGGTTTGGAAGGCCTGAGTGCGCTTAAACAATTAGACGATAGCTTGGGCGATGAGTCAGCATTGGAAAGTTTTATGCAGCAGTTGAGTCAGTTGCATGAAAAAATCAGTGCAGCGCCTAAGCAGTTCTTATTAGTTGGAGAGGCCGAGCAAAAAGATAAGCTGCTAGCCGAACTGTTTTCAGCCTGGCAGGGCGTTTCTCCTGCCGCCTCAGAGAATTTAGTTCTCGATCTTGATTCTCCTGTGAGTAGTAAGGGAGAACTTTGGATCACTAACACACAGGTGAATTTCTGCGCGCGTGCATATCAGACAGTATCCGTAGCTCATGAAGACGCGGCGGCGTTATCGGTTTTATCTGGCTACTTACGTAACGGGTATTTGCATACAGCTATTCGTGAACAAGGAGGTGCTTATGGCGGTGGTGCATCGTATGATTCAGATTCAGCGACATTCCGCTTCTTCTCTTATCGTGATCCGCGCTTAGAAGATACCTTAAATGACTTCGATCGTTCTATTGTATGGCTACTTGAGGGCAAACACGAAGCACGTCAATTAGAGGAAGCTATTCTTGGTGTTATCGGTTCAATCGATAAGCCGGGGTCACCGGCGGGCGAGGCAAAAAACGCTTTCCACGCTGAGCTATTTGGTCGTGACGCTGAGTTTAGAAAACAAACCCGAGCACGAGTATTAGACGTCACGATGGATGATTTAAAGCGCGTTGCTGAAACCTATTTCGATACTGAGAGATCGATGACAGCAGTGATCACGCATGCTGATAATGCTGGATTGGCGAAGAGCTTAGGTTACGAGATTAAGAAGTTGTAGTAAAGAAGCTGTAGTGACTTCCCTGTCGCTACAGCCCGCTTCTTGCTTGCACTAAATAATGGCGCCGTCCTATTACGCCAAATGCAACACTCCGTTTGCTTGCGACTTCCTTGCCGCCTCCGTTGCTCCAGTACCTGCAAAAAAGTTCTTTTGGTTGGCGAGTCGCATCAACCATAGATCACTTAGCGGAATATTTATAAAAAAACTTTAACGATTTTTCGACTATTTTGTACAACTAAAATAAGTTAAAAATCGTGGGGTTATATAACCATATTTTTTTAGAGGTTTTTCCGTATGGCACCGACGGTAAAGTGCAAATAGAGACTATTGTAACTATCAGATTTTAATAACTAAATTCAGTTAGAAATTTCGGAAAAAATTATGCCAATATCATGGCGTGATTTGACTGAAAAAAATGATAAGATTTTATGTAGAGAATAGCTTGCGATATCTCGATGATATCGCAAGCTAATGTCATCTAATTTAAGTTTTTAAGATGCTTTCGCGAGCTTAAATTGTTTGACCATTTGATTAAGCTCAGAAGCTAGTTCAGAAAGTTCTTGGACTGACTTTGTTGTGTCTCCTGCACTATCAGCCGTGCTATCTGATAGTTGGCTAATTGTTTCGATAGCCTGATTAATATTATCTGTTACGGAGGACTGAGACTCAGTAGCTGAGGCAATTTCGCCATTGGTTTCAACAATTTTCTGTATAGAATTTGTGATTTGTTCCAGCGATGCCGTAGCTTTGGCGGCGCTCTCAACACTTTCATGCGCTTGGTGTTTGCCTTGCTCCATTGCTTCTACTGCATCTTTGGCGCCATTTTGTAGGCCTTCGATAATGCTCTGAATTTGCTGTGTCGAGTTTTGGGTCTTGCGTGCAAGTTCGCGTACCTCATCAGCCACCACAGCGAAACCACGACCTTGCTCACCAGCTCGGGCGGCTTCGATGGCGGCGTTAAGCGCGAGGAGATTGGTTTGCTCAGCGATACTATTAATTACCTCAACAACCGTACCGACGGATTCGCTGTCTTGCTCGAGTTTATTGATAACTGAAGAAGACTGTTCCATGGCATCGGCCAGTTGCGTTAACCGTGACGCAGTTTGCTGCACAATGCGGCGACCACTATCAGACTCTTGATCCGCGACCTTAGCAGCTTCCAATGCGTCGGTAGCGTTAGTGGCTACCTGCCGCGTAATATCCGACATCTGATGCATAGACTCGGCAACGCTAGCAGTTTGTTCTTTCTGGTCATGAACGACTTTATGCGATGAACGCGTGACGTTAAGCACATGGGCTGACGACTCACTAAGTGTATGGCTAGCTTCAGAGATGCTTGTAACGGTGTTACCAAATTTATCAAGCATACGGTTAACTGAGGTAGCAATATCGCGTGTCACATCATCTTTATGCGGATCGATGTTATGCGATAAATCTGCATTTTTCTCGATTACTTCAATTTCCTTAGAGAACTTATCAATAGGCACTGTCAGCTTACCGGTATACCACCATACCGTGACACAGCCGATAACTAACATGCTTGCGATTACCCACACCATAGAGCTGATAATATCTGCTGTCAGTGTTGCAGCAGGCGCATGGGCCTCGGCATTAGATATTTCTGTTACCACGGCCCAGTGCAAGCCAGCGAGCTTGAGCGGCCCATAGGCGGAAATGACCTCGCTGCCGTGATAAGTGTTAAATACATTCACGCCGGTTTGGTTTTGCATAGCGGCTTGTACGCCCGGTGTATTAACTTTAAGAATACCGATGGTGGATTCTTTGGCTTTGATCTTGGCGATAGTGCTTGGATCGACACCATTCGTGGCGAGATCTTCGTAGAACTTGCTGCTGTTTTCAATATGGCCTCTGGCGCCATTAAGCATAGTGAGGTCACTGCTGACCAAATAGCTTTCGCCAGTTTTGCCAAGACCGACTTTTTCCCAATCGGCTGCATTGGTCATGACCTCGTTAATCGCGTCAATAGGCATTTGGAAAATTAATACGCCTTCTTTTTTGCCATTGACGAATATCGGCGTACTGATAAACGAGGCGGCGCCTTCGTAAGAGGGGGTATAAGATTTGAACTCAGTAATATAGTATTTGCCTGCGCTAAGCTTATTACCTTCCCGAAAGGCTTCAGCGATGCCGCTGTTAGCGTAAGGTCCGTTTTTCAGCGACGTAGCATAATCCAGTTCTTTAAATACTGAATAGACGATATGCCCGGTATCAGGGTCAACCAGGAAGATGTCGTAGTACGCGAAATGTTCAAGGTAGCTGCGGACTATCGGATGATATTCTTTATGCGCGGCGCTGTAAGCTGATGTATCACCGGGATGATCCATGGCTTCTTTGCCACCTAGAGGACTAGGGTTTGCGCTGATATAGTGGTATTGCAATGCAATACTGTTGGCATCAAGCCCAGACATCAACCGACCTTGGTCATTGCTAGCGCCTGGGTTGGTGCGAGCATATTTGCTACCAAATTCTCTAACGTAAAAATCTTTGACAGATTTTTCCATCGCAGCGTGGTCTTGATTTGCCACTTCATCTTTGAACGTATGAAAATGTGTTTTTGATTTCACCATTAGATCCGTGATCGTTCGGCTTTGAGCAAACGTGACGACTTGGTTTTCAATACGGCTTAGATAATCATCGATCTCGGCGGCTTTTAATTCGCGCACGCTTTTGAGTCGATCGGCAACCTCGGCCGTAATCAATTTTTCACCAGCCGTTTCGGCAAAGATTCCGCTTACGGCGTTTGACACGATAACGAGAAAGGCGATCATAGAACCGATGGTAATGACCAGTTTACTTCGAATAGACATGAATTATTGGCTCCTACTCCGTCAGTATTTAAGCAGTACAATTGCTTGATAACTACTTAGCGGTTATTTTCAAAAAAAGCTTGAGAAAGAATGACTTATGTTGACAATAACTGCACGGTTTATAGGGGTATTAGCCGATGTTAGAAGATAATGAGATTCAAGAATTGCTGGCCTCGGCGCGAGAGTTGTCAGCTTTGTGCAGCCAAAATGGCTGGATTGATACAGACACCTTAGTCTCTGAAATTAAACAAAAAACGGCTGATTCACTGATACTGTCGGTCAACTTTGACGAGATACTGATGGAAAGAGTGTA
>CAYUVE010000018.1:9573-21758 GCA_964447985.1 uncultured Thiotrichales bacterium | reverse complement strand
AGTGACTCAACGATGGATTAGCCTGATTTAACCAACGACGTGGTGTGACACCATTAGTCACATTGGTAAATTTATCAGGATAAAAAGCGTGAAAATCAGCAAAAATGGTTTTCTGCATCAAATCAGAATGTAAGGCCGCGACGCCATTTACCTTATGACTACCGACAATGGCGAGGTGCGCCATACGCACACGGCGACCACTGCTTTCATCAATAATCGATAAACGACTCAACACCTCACCATCTCCGGGGCGCCAATACATCACTTGCTTCAAGAAATGATGATTAATCTCATAAATAATCTGTAAATGACGTGGTAATACCCGTTCAAATAACTCAACCGGCCAAGTCTCAAGTGCCTCAGGTAATAAGGTATGGTTGGTATAGGAAAATGTTTGCTGAGTAATCTTCCAAGCACGATCCCAATCGTATAAATGCACATCCATAAGAATTCGCATCAATTCCGCGACAGATATTGAAGGATGAGTATCGTTTAACTGGATAGAAACCTTATTAGGTAATTCATCAAAAGAGTCATGGAACTTACTGAATCTTCTCAAAATATCTTGAAGAGAAGCACTAACAAAAAAGTATTGTTGCTGGAGCCGAAGCTCGCGACCACTATCTGTCGAATCATCAGGATATAAAACCTTCGAAAGGTTTTCAGACAAGGTCTTATCTTCTACCGCCTTAATATAATCCCCTTCATTAAAATACTGAAGATTAAAATCGCGGCTAGCCTTAGCTGCCCAAAGGCGCATATTGTTAACCGTATTATTACCATAGCCAGGAACAGGTGTGTCATAGGCCATGGCAATAATATCTTCCGTACCAACCCACTGATATCGATTATTGCCATTTTCATCCGAATATTGGGTACTTTTACCGTAGAATTTCACACGATATATAGATTCCGGGCGCCCAAACTCCCAAGGATTACCGTAGCGTAACCAGTTATCTGGATGCTCCACCTGTTTACCGTAACGAATTTCCTGGCGGAACATGCCATAGTCATAGCGAATACCGTAGCCATAGCCAGGTATTTGTAAACTAGCCATGGAATCGAGAAAACAGGCTGCTAAACGACCAAGACCACCATTACCCAAGGCAGCATCGTATTCCAGATCGCAAAGCTCCTCGATATCCATATCCATAGAAGCCAAAGCTTCTCGACATGGCTCATATAGGCCTAAAGAAAGTAAGGCGTTTGTGAGAGAACGACCAATCAGAAATTCAAGAGATAGATAGTAAACCCGTTTAGTATCTTCGGCGTAGTAACTTTGCATTGTCGCCATCCAATGCTCAGTCAGACGATTACGCACCTCAAACGCCAAGCTATGCAACCAATCTCGCGGCGTGGCAATATGGCCATCCTTGCCTACGTTGTAAAGCAGACTTTTGACCAAACACTGCTTAAACGATTCCGCCTCTGGACTCAGCGGTTTTTGCTCAATAGACGTAACATTACTAGCTGGCGTCGACATATCCCTTCCTCCTACTCCTAGATCTGACTAAGACAGAAAATCCCTCTTCTGCAGTAGCGTCCATTTTCCGCAAAGGTTTAGACTAGTAGCTAGTGAGTCGGGAAACGTCGAGAGAGGTAGGCACCGATAATTACGAGAACAACTCCAGTTAAAGCGGAGCGAAAGTCAAAAGCTTGCTCAGTGGTAAAATAATAATAAGTGCTGCGTATGATTAGTGCAAAACCAATAAAAGTCGTAAATAAGCTGATTTTTTGCACGGTTGATTTAGATTCTAAATCTGTTCGCTTGAAGATCGGCGCAGCCCAAAGGCGACAAGCACTAACCCGAGGATACTCAATACCAAATAAAGTGCTGAAGACAATCCATGTAACTTGCCAAACTGTGATTTATATTCTGCGGCATCCATCAATTCCTTTTGTAATTTAAGCTCAACAATCATTGGGTGAATTCCATATAGGCTAGCCAAAGTAATTACTAACATCACCACGATAACCCACCAACGCCAAGATCTTAATGCATCCTTGAGACCACTAATGGTATTAGTGACTAATAGTATTACTCCGCAGACAAGACCGATTGTGAGTACAGCACGTAACATCTCACCCGCGATAGACCCAGCTAATTGCCGGTCATCGGCAAGAAAATTAAATAGCACAGGTGCTGCGAGATAACCTATTGCCCAAGTGGCGCCAACCCAAAACGTTAGAATAAGGCTTTCACCAATATTGAGCTTAGAAGTCAACACAACTAGCCGTCGTAGGTCGCTGAATCTATTTCATATTCTATTTCGCCGCCCGGTGCATTGACTGTGGCGATATCACCGACCTCTTTGCCGATTAACGCTCTAGCGACAGGTGAATTGATTGATAACAAACCCTGTCCAATATCAGCCTCTAAGTCACCGACAATTTGATATGTCACTTCTTCATCAGTATCCGTATTTATTAATACAACTTTTGCACCAAATACGACTTTGTCACCAGGTTTTAAAGAAGACACGTCAATAATTTGAGCATGACTTAAACGGCCTTCTATCTCCCGAATACGACCCTCAAGAAAACCCTGTTGTTCTTTAGCGGCGTGATACTCAGCATTCTCTTTTAAATCACCGTGCTCACGGGCTGTTGCTATGGCTTCAACAATTCGTGGTCGATCAACGCTTTTTAGTTGATGCAATTCTTCACGCAGACGCTCAGCACCTTTTAATGTAACGGGTTCTTTATCCATCGAAATATCCTAATGCAATTCCTCGTGTAATGTCTGTAATGCGTAGACATCGTAATTGTAACCTTTGGCCATTGCCATACAGCTGGCGCGCGCACCGGCGATGGTTGTGGTGTATGGAATCTTATGTTGCAGCGCTTCGCGTCGAATCGAATACGAGTCGGCAATCGCTTGCTTACCTTCCGTAGTATTAACGATAAAAGCAATTTCGCCGTTCTTGATCATATCAACCACATGCGGGCGACCTTCGGTTACCTTTAATACAGTTTCTACCTTCAAGCCAGCGGATTCAAGCGCTTTGGCAGTTCCACCCGTCGCGACCAGCTCACAACCCAACGCAGAAAGGTCGCGACCGATATCGATTGCTGCTTCCTTATCGGCATCTCTAACGCTTATAAAGGCGCGACCGCCCGCTTTAAGAAAACTTCCTGCAGCCATTTGCGATTTGGCAAAGGCTTCAGCAAAACTTCTGCCCACTCCCATGACTTCCCCGGTAGATTTCATCTCGGGACCGAGCAATGGATCAACACCGAGGAATTTCGAAAACGGGAATACCGCTTCTTTTACAGCATAGTAAGGCACTTCAACATCTTTATCACAACCTAGCTCGGACAAGGTTTTACCGACCATGCATAAAGCGCCAATCTTCGCTAAAGAGTAACCAACGACTTTTGAAACAAACGGCGCCGTTCGTGAAGCACGTGGGTTGACTTCAATTAAATATACCTTCTCGCCTTTTACGGCGAACTGCGCGTTCATTAAACCGATAACACCAAGCGCTGCTGCCAACTCGCGCATTTGTCTTTTTATTTCTGTCTGAATTTCTGCTGACAAACTATAAGGTGGTAATGAACACGCCGAATCACCGGAATGCACGCCGGCCTGCTCGATATGCTGCATGATGCCACCTATGGTGACATGCTCGCCATCACATACTGCGTCTACATCCACCTCTATCGCATCATCAAGAAAGCGGTCTAGCAACACCGGCGCATCATTTGAAACCTTAACGGCTTCACGCATATAGCGCTCAAGATCACTGATATCATGAACGATCTCCATTGCCCTACCACCTAAAACATAAGATGGTCTAACGACTAATGGAAACCCAATTCCCTCCGCTAATTTCAAAGCCTGTTGTTCATTCGTGGCTGTCGCATTAGGCGGCTGTAGCAAACCCAGCTCGTTAACGATATGCTGAAAATGCTCTCTGTCTTCCGCTCGATCAATCGCGTCAGGCGAGGTACCAATAATCGGTGCACCAGCATCGGCTAAAGCACGCGCCAGGTTTAACGGTGTCTGACCACCGTATTGAACAATCACGCCCTTTGGCTTTTCAACGGCGATAACTTCTAATACATCTTCCAGCGTTAAGGGCTCGAAATAGAGTCTATCTGAGGTGTCATAGTCGGTTGAAACGGTCTCAGGGTTACAATTAACCATAATGGTTTCATAACCCGCTTCGCGTAATGATAAAGCCGCGTGTACACAGCAATAATCAAACTCTATGCCCTGACCAATACGATTCGGCCCGCCACCGAGAATAACGATCTTAGGTTTATCACTCGGCGCTGCTTCGCATTCTTCTTCATAGGTCGAATAAAGATAGGCGGTACTGGTAGCAAACTCTGCTGCACACGAGTCAACACGCTTGAATACCGGCTTAACACCTAATGATTGCCTCTGAGTTTTGATCTCAGCTTCACTTACACCGATCAATGCTGCCAAACGTTTATCCGAAAAGCCCTTACGTTTTAACGCCAACATTGTTTGCGCATCGACATCGGATAGCGAGCAGCTTGCTAGCGATGCTTCTGCTTCTACTATCTCGGCTACTTGAGATAAGAACCACGGATCTATCCGTGTGATAGCGTGCAATTCGTTAATACCCATACCTGCACGCAGCGCGTCGGCCACTACCCAGATACGCATCGGTCTAGGCACACGCAGATAGGCGCGTATTTGTTCATCCACATCGGCTGATTCAGGGTCAAACTGCTCGTCTAAGCCACTCACACCAATCTCAAGTCCGCGTAAGGCCTTTTGAAATGATTCCTGGAAGGTACGGCCCATGGCCATGACTTCGCCGACAGATTTCATTTGCGTACTAAGCACATCTTCGGCTTGAGGAAATTTCTCGAAAGTAAAGCGCGGTATCTTGGTCACCACATAATCGATGGTAGGCTCA
Source organism: uncultured Thiotrichales bacterium (assembly GCA_964447985.1). GTDB lineage: Bacteria > Pseudomonadota > Gammaproteobacteria. The sequence goes on along the minus strand of CAYUVE010000018.1, from coordinate 16,863 downwards.
AACGACGCCGGCGTTAAACCTCCGGTAATATCATTACGCAGTTCATTCAGGGTATAACCTACTGCTAATTTAGCCGCTATCTTTGCGATGGGGAAACCTGTTGCCTTTGATGCCAAAGCCGATGAACGCGATACTCGCGGATTCATCTCAATAACCACCAAACGACCATCCTTGGGGTTAATCGCGAACTGAACGTTTGATCCGCCGGTATCGACACCGATTTCACGTAACACGGCGATCGAAGCATTACGCAGTAATTGGTATTCTTTATCAGTTAGAGTTTGTGCAGGTGCTACGGTAATTGAATCACCGGTATGAACACCCATCGGATCCAGGTTTTCAATCGAGCAGATTATAATACAATTATCTTTACGATCACGCACCACTTCCATTTCAAATTCTTTCCAACCAATAATCGATTCTTCAATTAGCAATTCATTGGTTGGCGATAGATCAAAGCCGCGCTCGCAAATCTCTATCAACTCTTCGCGGTTATAAGCAACACCACCACCACTGCCGCCTAAGGTAAATGAAGGACGAATAATAGTTGGAAAACCGATATCGCCATGCGCTTGCATGACTTCATCCATACTGTGGGCGATATAAGAACGCGGCACACTCAGGCCAATGGCATCCATGGCCATACGGAAGCGATCACGGTCTTCGGCTTTATCTATCGCATCTTCCTTAGCGCCGATAAGCTCGACACCGTACTTATCCAATACGCCATGGCTAGCAAGATCTAAGGCACAATTCAGGGCAGTCTGACCACCCATAGTCGGCAGAATCGCATCGGGCCGCTCTTTTTCGATAATATGTTGTACTACCCGCCAGTCTACTGGCTCGACGTAAGTCGCATCGGCCATGCCGGGGTCAGTCATGATGGTAGCAGGGTTAGAGTTAACAAGGATTACTCGATAACCCTCTTCTTTGAGTGCTTTACAGGCTTGCGCACCGGAGTAATCAAACTCACAGGCCTGTCCAATCACAATCGGTCCGGCGCCAATGATAAGAATACTTTGAATATCGTTACGTTTTGGCATGCTAAGCCTTCATCATATCGATAAATTGATCAAACAAAGACTGAACATCGTGCGGGCCTGGGCTGGCTTCTGGATGACCTTGAAAACTAAAGGCCGCCTTATCTGTACGTTTAATACCCTGGACGGTGCCATCGAACAAAGAACGATGAGTGACTTCTAAATTATCAGGTAAGCTTTGTTCTGATACAGCAAAACCATGATTTTGACTGGTGATAAGTACTTGGCCAGAGGATAAATCTTGAACCGGATGATTAGCGCCGTGATGACCAAACTTCATTTTCTCGGTTTTTGCACCACTGGCTAAACCTAATAACTGATGACCAAGACAAATACCAAACACCGGAATATCTGTCTCTAAAATTTGTTTGATATTCTCGATGGCATAATCGCAAGGCTCTGGGTCACCTGGGCCATTCGATAGAAATACACCATCAGGCTTGCTGGCAATGATTTCGCTTGCAGGAGTCGTTGCCGGATACACGGTGACTTCGCAACCTCGGTCTACCAACAAACGCAAAATATTATGCTTAACGCCAAAGTCGTAGGCGGCAACCTGGTAGTTAGACCTTGCAGTAAAATCTTTATGACCACCATCAAGTTGCCAAACGGTGTCTTGCCATGTATATGAGTTACCTATCGTGACTTCCTTTGCCAGATCCATACCCTTTAGGCCAGGGAACGCTCGCGCTAATTGAATAGCCTTGTCAGCATCGATATCTGACCCTGCAATGAGACACCCTGCTTGCGCACCTTTGTCACGTAATAAGCGAGTTAATCGACGTGTATCAATGCCAGCAATGGCAACAACACTCGACTCATTCAAATAAGAACGTAAATCACCCTCTTGTCGCCAGCAGCTATGGGTAGAGGGAACATCGCGCACAATCAATGCTGAAGCGTAAATTTGGCGTGATTCCGCATCTTCCTGGTTAACACCGGTATTACCAATATGCGGATAAGTCAACGTAACAAGTTGTTTAAAATAAGAAGGATCAGTAAGAATTTCCTGATAGCCGGTCATGGCGGTATTGAAAACAACTTCCCCTACCGTATGACCTTGTGCACCAATTGACTCACCCCTAAAGACAGTACCGTCTTCGAGCGCAAGTAAGGCCTGATCAGACAAATTCTGAACTCCTGAAAAATATACGTAAGACACAAAAAACGGGAGGGTAAAGGGCCTCCCGACTGCTAGAACGTCAGGCCATCCAGCCTGCGTGATTGAGAGGGAATTTTACGCTATTGCCACCCCTACTGTCCATGTAAAGATTGCGGCAGATACGGAACGCTTAATCGTTTAAAACAATACGACCAAAATCGGCATTCTCAGTCAAAGGGGTAAAAGCAGAAATCTTATCGAGGCGGATGGTATGCCTGACTTCGCCGTCCATCAGTATTAGCCACTCAGTTTTATCTTCGCGTGTCTCTGTCGATTTAGCGACAGCTTGTAAGACCGAGTCATCACTTAACTCGAGGCGTAACAAATAGTTTTTTAGACAAGCAACTTCAATATAGTCGTGAAGGCTGCAATCAATGGGAATATAACCGTCAGCCATCTTAATCGGACGCTACAGATCGCGCAGACCTAAAACATCTTGCATATCAAATAAGCCCTTATCATGTTGCGCTAACCAGCTTGCTGCGCGCGCGGCACCGCTAGCAAAGGTCATACGGCTTGAGGCCTTATGGGTAATTTCAACTCGCTCACCTTCGGAAGCGAACATCACCGTGTGCTCACCGACAATATCACCTGCGCGAATGGTCTCAAAGCCAATGGTCTGCGAATCACGCTCGCCAGTATGCCCTTCACGGCCATAGACGGCGCATTCTTTTAAGTCTCGACCCAAGGAATCGGCCACAATCTCACCCATGCGCAAAGCGGTACCCGACGGCGCATCCACTTTGTGACGATGGTGGGCTTCGATAATCTCTATATCAGAGCTATCGCCTAATACTTTCGATGCGATCTCCAGCAATCGAAAACAAATATTGACACCAATACTCATATTCGGTGCGAAAACGATAGCGATATCTTCTGATGCCTCACGAATCATGGCATGCTGTTCTTCGCTAAGCCCAGTAGTACCGATCACCATTTTGCAATCGTGGCGGCGGCATAATTTGATATTGGTCTCAGTGACGTTAGGTAAGGTAAAGTCGATTAATACGTCGCTCTCTCTTGTCGCACCCGCCATATCATCTTTGATTTTCACACCGGACGGCTGAAGTCCGGCTACAACACTGGCATCACTACCAATAGTTGCATGATTAGTAAACTCAACTGCGGCAGCTAATTTTAAATCGGAATACTGCGCACAAGCCTCGATTAATCGACGCCCCATTCGTCCACCGGCACCGGCGATAGCGACTTTTGTCATGATGCTAGTTCATCTCTAATTATGAGAAACGGATATCATCAAATATTTTTTTTACGCTGTCCAGCCAAGACTTAGACTTAGGACTATGCTCTTGATTACTCTCAGACATCGTTTGCTGCAGTTTTTGCATCAATTCTTTTTGCTCAGCAGTTAAATTAACCGGTGTTTCGACACTAACTTGACATAGTAAATCACCAACGCCATCGCTATGTACGGTGCGTGCGCCCTTACCTCGCAAGCGAAATACTTTACCTGTTTGAGTTTCTGCCGGTACTTTTAATCTTACCCGGCCATTTAACGTAGGGATCTCTAACTCACCGCCCAGCGATGCGGTAACGATATCTATCGGCACTTCACAAATCAGATCGGCATTTTCGCGGCTAAACAATTCATGCGGCTTAACCCGAACTTGCACGTATAAATCGCCGCTTGGGCCGCCATGCTCTCCCGCTTCACCTTCACCACTGAGACGAATACGATCGCCACTATCAACACCCGGTGGAATTTTTACAGACAGTGTTTTACTTTCTTGTACACGACCCTGACCATGACAAGTATCACATGGATCACTAATTACCGTGCCCTTACCACGACAGGTCGGACACGTCTGCTGGATGGAAAAGAAACCTTGTTGCACACGAACCTGGCCATGGCCACCGCAGGTTTCGCAAGTCACCGGCTTAGAACCGGGTTTGGCGCCACTACCATTACAGGTTTTACATTTTACGCGTGTCGGTACGCGAATCTTAACTGTCGTACCGGCTACGGCATCTTCTAGGGAAAGCTCGAGATCGTAACGAAGGTCAGAGCCTCGATTAGCACCACCATGACCGCGTCCGCCGCCACGGCCACCACCGAAAATATCGCCAAAGACATCTTCAAAAATATCGCTGAAGCTGCCGGGACCAGCGCCACCGCCACCCGCTCCACCGCCTAGACCGGCATGACCAAATTGGTCATAGGCAGCACGTTTTTGCGCGTCATTAAGAACTTCGTAAGCTTCTTTCGCTTCTTTGAATTTTTCTTCGGTGTCGGTATCACCTTGATTACGATCAGGGTGATACTTCATGGCAAGACGACGATAGGCTTTTTTTAACTCGTCTTCACTCGCATTGCGCTCGACGCCGAGCACGTCATAGTAATCCCGCTTTGACATTCGCTCAGCGCCTCACTTTTATTATTGTATAACTTTCGAATATTACTTCTTGTCGTCTACTTCTTCAAAATCGGCATCAACAACATTATCGTCGCCGGCACTTGAGCTGCTCGCGCTACTATCCGCTGCTGGATCAACGTCTGCCGCGCCAGCATCACCGGCTTTAGCTTGCTGCTCAGCATAAGCACGCTCAGCCATTTTGCCAGAAGCATCAGTAAGATCTTTAGTCTTAGCATTGATCTCATCAATGTCATCGCCTTTGATTGCTTCTTTCAGCGCATCGATCGCTGCATCAATTTGCGTCTTTTCATCCGCTTCAAGCTTATCGCCTAAGTCTTCCATCGATTTCGTTACAGCGTGAATCATCGTGTCAGCCGTATTACGTGCCGCAACCAACTCTTGGAATTTCTTATCGTCTTCGGCGTGTGCTTCGGCGTCTCTTACCATCTTGTCAATTTCATCATCCGACAAACCACTTGATGCTTTAATGACAATAGATTGTTCTTTACCCGTCGCCTTATCTTTTGCCGAGACATTCAAAATACCATTAGCGTCAATATCAAAGGAGACTTCGATTTGCGGCATACCACGTGGTGCGGGCGGTATATCAGCCAAATCAAAACGGCCTAACGATTTATTGGCAGAAGCGACTTCACGCTCACCTTGTAGCACATGGACGGTAACCGCAGTCTGATTGTCATCAGCGGTTGAAAACACCTGTGATGCATTGGTCGGAATCGTGGTGTTTTTATCTATCAGCTTAGTCATCACACCGCCCATGGTTTCAATACCCAAGGACAATGGTGTTACGTCTAACAATAATACGTCTTTAACGTCACCGCCTAAGACACCACCTTGAATCGCTGCACCAATCGCTACAGCCTCATCAGGGTTAACATCACGGCGTGGTTCTTTACCAAAGAAGTTTTCAACTGCTTCTTGAACCTTAGGCATACGTGTTTGACCACCGACCAAGATCACATCGTCAATATCCGATGCACTTAAACCAGCATCTTTCAGTGCAACACGACATGGCTCGATTGTGCGCTCGACTAAGTCTTCAACTAATGACTCTAGTTTGGCACGAGTCACCTTAACGTTAAGATGCTTAGGCCCACTGGCATCAGCCGTAATATAAGGTAGGTTAACATCGGTTTGTTGGCTAGATGACAATTCAATCTTGGCTTTTTCGGCCGCGTCTTTAAGACGTTGCAAAGCTAGTGGATCGTTATGGATATCGATACCACTGTCTTTCTTAAATTCATCAGCAAGATAGTCAATCAAGCGCAAGTCAAAATCTTCACCACCAAGGAAGGTATCACCATTGGTAGATAGCACTTCAAACTGGTGTTCGCCATCGACTTCAGCGATTTCGATAATCGATACGTCGAAGGTACCACCACCCAAATCGAAGACAGCCAGCTTGCTATCGCCGCGCTTTTTATCTAAACCATAAGCTAGAGCAGCTGCTGTAGGTTCGTTAATAATGCGCTTAACATCAAGGCCAGCAATCTTACCGGCATCTTTAGTAGCCTGACGTTGAGAATCATTAAAATAAGCCGGTACGGTAATTACCGCTTCGGTGACATCTTCACCTAAGTATTCCTCAGCGGTTTTCTTCATTTTCATAAGAACACGCGCGGAAACTTCAGGTGGAGCCATTTTCTTACCATTGGCTTCTACCCAAGCATCGCCATTATCCGCTGCAGTAATGGTATAAGGCACCATTTTAATATCACGCTGCACGACATCATCGGTGAACTTACGACCGATAAGGCGTTTAATGGCAAACAAGGTATTTTGGGGGTTAGTAACCGCCTGACGCTTTGCAGACTGCCCTACTAACACTTCATTATCATCGGCAAACGCGACAATCGAAGGTGTAGTACGATCGCCCTCTGCGTTTTCGATAACCTTTGGCGCCGACCCTTCTACAACGGCAACACAAGAGTTAGTTGTACCCAAATCAATACCAATAATTTTGCCCATATTTGTCTCCGTATGACTCTGCGCTCGCCTTCGAGCGTCTGATGTCTACCTATATAAGGTTAAGTCTCTCTAATTCAAGGAAATATTGTGAATTTATTCCGCTGGTTCGGCCTTGGCTTTGGCGACCACCACCATGGCCGGGCGAATCAGCCTGTCATTCAGGGTATAACCCTTTTGATGCACTACAATGACGGTGTTAGGCTCAGCTTCGTCAGTTTCTTGCATCTGCATAGCTTGATGCTTCTCAGGGTCGAACTTCTCACCGATAGGATTAAGCTCGTAGATGTCCGCCTTTTCCATCACATCAGCCAGCATTTTGAGAGTAAGATCCATACCCTCTTTAACGCTGTCAATGGATGCATTGTCTTGATCGGCCGCCGTCAAGCCCAGTTCCAAACTGTCTTTTACCGGTAAAAGCTGGTTGGCAAAACGCTCAAGAGCGAATTTATGCGCATTGGCGACATCACGCTCGCTGCGGCGACGGATATTCTCGGCCTCTGCTTTGGCACGTAATAAGCTATCAGTCAGCTCTTTAATGCGTTCTTCTGCAGCATTGAGCACATCATCATCACTGAGATCATCTACCTCAGCTTCAGACATTTGCTCGAGCACTTCTTCTAATTCTTCGTTCTCAGCTAGGTCGTCACGTTCTTCGTGTTCACCCTCTGCCGCAGAGCCCTGCTCCTCATGCGCAGCCGTCATTGCCATACTCCCGTGTTGAATC
>CAYUVE010000018.1:7574-9473 GCA_964447985.1 uncultured Thiotrichales bacterium | reverse complement strand
CTGATGCGGAGAATTTGCGCGTTGTCTGCACAACATGGTTTCTCACTTCGTCATCGTTGGTAACAAAAATAACCAGCACTCGATCATCGCCTAGCGCCATAAACTCAACGTGCTTAAGACTTTTATGGCTTTCCCGAGGGATCATTACCACGCTCGCCATACTGGTAATGCCTGATAATATCGACGAAGCTGACGTCATCAGGTCATTCGTCGCCTGACCGCTTTCGAGCTCACGCTTTAATGTCTCAACTGCCGCATTTTCAATAGACATAGGCTCCGCCGAGACAATCGAATCGACAAATAAACGATAACCTTTGGCGGTGGGAACACGACCAGCAGAAGTGTGTGGTGAAATAACTAGGCCAGCCTCTTCAAGATCGACCATAACATTACGTACTGTTGCAGGGCTTAATTTCAGACCCGAACCCCGCGCCAGGGCGCGCGAACCCACTGGCTGACCATCCTTAATATAGGACTCAACTAGAGTGCGTAGTAAAGCGTTGGCGCGCTCGCTTAGTTCACCTGCCATAATGATGTCTATATCGGTTGTTGATCGCCGTATAATATCGGGATCACCACCCGAAAACGTATACTTAGCTGACATTATCAATCGGATTCTTGCCAGTCAAGCATCCGTAGGTGTCGTGTTTTGCAGAAAAGCTTGCAGCGCAGTTATCGCCTTGCTAGCGTGCTTTATTGGAATAGAAGGAATAAAAATGACTCGGCCGTTCAAAACCATAGGCTTGATTGCGAAAAACACCGACCCTAAAGTCGCTGCCATACTGGCGACACTGTGTGATTATTTTACCCAATCGGGAATTACACTGCTTGCAGAACCCAATACAAAAGCCTTGCTGCAAGATAATTGTGACGCTAAGGAGTGGGGCAATTTCTCGCAGCAATGCGATCTTGCGGTGGTTATCGGCGGCGACGGCACTTTACTCGGCGCTGCACGAGCACTCAGCAATACCAATACTCCTTTACTAGGGGTACATATGGGTCGACTAGGGTTTCTCGCGGACATTACTACCGACGTGATGATCGAACGCTTAGACGAAGTCTTAGCCGGCCACTATATTCTCGACGAGAGAGTATTATTAAAAAGCACTGTCATGCGTGATAATCGGGCAGTGCATCAGATTCATGCCTTAAACGACATCGTCGTGCATAAATGGGCATCATCACGAATGGTAGAGCTTGAAACATTTATCGACGGTGCATTTGTTAGTACTGAGCGCTCTGATGGACTCATCATATCGACACCAACCGGCTCCACCGCCTACGCTTTGTCAGGCGGCGGGCCGATAGTGCATCCTTCTTTAAACGCGGTAACGCTAGTGCCCATTTGCCCACATACACTGAGTCATCGCCCTATTGTTGTCAGTGGTGATAGCCGAATCGAAGTCATCATTACTGATACAAACTTAAACGCTGTCAGAGTAAGCTGCGATGGACAAAGCGTCTTTGAGGTTAGCAATGGAGATAAAATCATCATCGAAAAAAGCGAACAACGTACTCGCCTAATTCATCCTGAGCAGCACGATCACTTTCATACCTTACGAGAAAAACTCGGCTGGGGTACCACGCCTTATAGGTAAGCATATAAAAAATCATGATAACCCAGCTTTACATACGTGACTTTGTTCTTGTCGATACCTTAGATCTATCTCTATCTAATGGTATGACTACTATCACAGGTGAAACAGGCGCCGGTAAGTCTATTCTTCTCGATGCCATAGGTTTAACACTGGGCGATCGTGCTAATACTAGCCTTATACGACCCGGTGCTCAGCGTGCAGAAGTCATGATCGATTTTGACATTAGTACGAATAAGGAAATTCTTACTTGGTTAGAAGAACATGAGTTAGAAGACGATAACGAATGTCAGATTCGACGCAC
>CAYUVE010000018.1:4301-7474 GCA_964447985.1 uncultured Thiotrichales bacterium | reverse complement strand
CTTGGTTAGAAGAACATGAGTTAGAAGACGATAACGAATGTCAGATTCGACGCACGGTAAACAACGATGGTCGATCACGCGCCTATATCAATGGTCGCCCGGTCACCGTGCAATGGTTACGCGAGCTAGGCGAAAAACTTATTGATATACATGGTCAGCACGCCCACCAGTCCATGATGCATGGCACAGTTCAACGAGAACTACTAGATGCCTATGCCGACAATAACGACTTAATGAAAGAACTCGCGAAAAAATATCATAGCTGGCAAAACTTAGTTGCAAAACTCGCGGAGCTAGCACAATCATCACAAGAACGTGATGCAAAATTAGAGTTATTACACTACCAACTCGACGAGCTCATTAACGCCGAACTTAAAGCAGGTGAGTGGCAACAGCTGGATACTGAATTAAAGCAGTTAGCCAATACCAGTGAATTACGTGATACTTGCTTAGCGGCAATGCAGTTCATCGATGGTGATAGCATAAGCGAACTCGCCAATGCGACAAGCCAGCTAAGCAAAGCTGCGGAGCTTGATGATAATTTAAATAACGCGCTGTCATGCTTCGACACAGCCAATATACAATTGCAAGAAGCCAGTGGCGAACTGCGTCATTATCTCGATACTTTAGACGATGATCCGGAAAAACTGCAGCAAGTCGAAACCCGCATTAGCGACCTACATACTCTCGCACGTAAACACCATGTAGAACCTGAGCAACTTATTAATACCCGCGACGAGATAAATAAAACCGTCGCAATGCTAGAGGATCAAACAACGACACTCGGCACATTAGAGCAAGACATTGAATTAGCCCAGCAAGACTATATAAAGCTTGCTAAGAAAATTAGCAAAAAACGTCAAAGTGGCGCGAAAAAACTTGCCGAAGAAATTACTAATAATATGCAACAGCTCGGCATGCCAGAAGGCGTGTTCGAGATAGCATTACATAAGCTAACTGAAGATCAATACAGTGCAAATGGCCTAGAACGAGTCGAGTTCATGGTAAGCGCTAACCCAGGCCAAGCGCTAATGCCCATGACCAAAGTTGCCTCCGGTGGCGAACTATCTCGTATTAGCCTGGCGATCCAAGTGATAAACGTCAATCGCCATCAAATAGGCACGTATATTTTTGACGAAGTCGATGTCGGGGTTGGCGGCAGTATCGCCGAAGTCATCGGCCAAACTTTGCGTCGCGTTGGCGACAAGCATCAAGTGCTATGTGTTACCCATCTACCCCAGGTAGCTGCTCTTGGTCACCACCAACTGAAAGTCGAAAAATCAGTTGTCGATAAGATAACCAATACTAGTGTCAGCACTCTGGACGAAGTTAATCGACTTGAGGAAATTGCGCGTATGCTAGCAGGCACAGAAATTACGGACAGTGCGCGGAAGAATGCTCAAGATCTAATAGCCCGTGGCAGAACTGATGCCATACATTAGCAAAGGCGTCTGCATTTTAGCCAAAATAATCAGTTGCTTACTAAGCCCAGACCCTCTAGACAATAAATCTGTAGCTAATATTCAATCATTATCATCCTGGTATTCTTCGGAAATACCGTAAATAACAAGCGTATGATCCGTCATTTTGAAACCGTGCTCTTTGGCGATGGCCTTTTGGCGCTCTTCAATAATAGGGTCTGTAAACTCAATAACCTTACCACTCTTGATGCAAACTAAGTGGTCATGATGATGGCCTTCATTTAGCTCAAATACTGCATGCCCACCCTCAAAATGGTGGCGAATGACCAAACCGGCATCCTCGAACTGGGTTAACACGCGATAAACGGTAGCTAAACCAACATCCTCACCTTCTTCACGCAAGGTCAAATGAACATCATCAGCCCGCATGTGTTGATCCCGATTCCTCTGAAGGATCTCCAAAATCTTAATGCGAGGCAAAGTTGCCTTAAGACCAGCATTTTTTAACTCCGACGAACTCATAGGTGATTTTGCCCTTAGCCATTATCTAAAGAAAACTGTCAGGAAAACACAACATGCGGTAATATGTTCGAGCAACAGTCCCAGCTGATCATGTTACTGCATTCGACTGGGCAATTAAACCACTTGTTTTAAGGCTGATTTAATGCTGTACCGTGCTATATTTTTGCTCGCTTTACTACTCTCGACAACAGCGTGCTCCATTCATAAGATCGACATTCAACAAGGTAATATTGTTGAAGACGAACAGCTAAAACAGCTCGAGCTCGGGATGGTTCGCCAGCAAGTAATTCGGGTACTGGGAACACCACTGGTTCAAGACCCCTTCAGGCCTGATCGCTGGGACTATGTTTATTACTATAAGCCTGCCAATAAGCCTGCTGATCTATATCAGCTTACATTGTTTTTTGAAGAAGAATATCTCATCGATTTTGTTACCGATATCCCTCAGCGTAGACCGCCAGAAGAACCTGAAGTTTAAGGTTGCTAACCATCGCCTAAGCGCTCCACAACAATTATTTTTTAGATTCACTGGCACGCTTGCGTCGCGCTTCTTTCGGATCTGCGATCAGAGCACGATAAACTTCTATACGATCACCTGGACGTAAACCAGCATCTAACTTACATAGTTTACCAAATACACCAACCTTGTTGATCGTTAAATCAATTTCAGGAAAACGATCAAGCAAGCCTGATTCTTTTAAAGCTTGTTCTACTGTCGCATCAGCCGCAACACTTTGCTTTAAAATTAGCTGCTCATCAAGCTTAGCGTAGGCCACTTCAATATCAATCGTTTCGCTACTCATTACCTTGACCATAAATATCATTTGCACGCTGACAAAAGGCGTCTACCAATCTGTCAGCAACTTGTTGAAACACCGGCCCCACCGTCATCTTTAATAATGCATTGGAAAATTCATACTCAAGCTCTAGCATCACTTTGCTTGCATCCGCCTTTAGCGATTGAAAAAGCCAAACACCTTCGAGGTGCTTAAACGGCCCTTCGACTAATTGCATGGTAATGCTTTCGTCCTGCTGGTTTATATTCTGAGTAATAAACGATTTACGCACCTTGCCCTTACGCAATTCTATTTCACCACGGACAACGCTCTCATCACGGGCCAAGACATGACTATTGGAGCACCAAGGTAAAAATTCTTTATAGGCGTCAATATCATCAACTAAGGCGAACATATCAGCAGCACTATAAGGCACTAGTGCACTACGATTAAT
>CAYUVE010000018.1:0-4201 GCA_964447985.1 uncultured Thiotrichales bacterium | reverse complement strand
AGATGCACTCTTCTTCATCAGCCAACCTGCAAATATTGCCATCAACACGCCACCCAGCGGCAACATGATATTCGATGTCAGATAGTCAAGCACATCAAAGAAAGTTTTACTGCATATTGAACCGGGCTCAGAACCACTAATCGTACTTCCACATAAGCTGAAATTCGACCACTCATTAAACGACAAAACAGTACCAATACCAACTAACCATGTTAAAAAGCCAAGCAATAAACTGGTTTTAACACGATTAAACCCTTTATTTTCGATCAGCCAAGCGACAGCTGGTTCGATTAAACTTATCGATGAACTCCATGCAGCAAAAACTAATAAGATAAAAAATAAAGTTCCGAACAAAGTACCAAACGGCATATTCCCAAAAGCCAAAGGTAAGGTGACAAAAATGAGCCCTGGCCCTGAACCTGCCTCTAAGCCATTAGAGAATACGATAGGAAAAATAGCGATACCGGCTAGTATCGCAACAGTCGTATCGGCAATGGCGATACTAAAAGAGGTACTAGCGATCGAAGTCTCTTTTGGCAAATAAGCACCATAGATCATAATCGCGCCCATACCTATGCTTAGGGTAAAAAACGCCTGCCCCATCGCTTTGAGAACACCTTCTGTGGTGATCTTAGAAAAATCTGGTTCAAATAAAAAACGTAAGCCTTGTGCAAAACCATCAGTCGTCGAAGCATAGATGACCATAATAATCATCAAGAGAAACAACGAGGGAATCAGAAAACGAACCGCTTTCTCAATACCACCCTCAACACCTCTGGCAACGACTATCATCGTTAACACCATAAACAAGGTGTGCCACATGATTAAGCGTACCGGCGATGACGTTAAATCATTAAAATGACTGTTTACTACGGCCGCTTCTGCACCCAAAAATGTACCGCTACCCGTTGTAAATACATAGCTGATTGCCCAGCCTGCGATCACACTGTAATAAGACAGAATCAGGAAGCCAGCGGCTACACCCATCCAACCGAGAAAACGCCATAACTGCGTATGACCCGTTTCTTCAGCGAGATGTCGCATAGTATCAACAGGGTTGCGACGTCCACGACGTCCAAGCATCACCTCGGCCATGAGCACGGGCACACCCATTAAAAATATGCACACCAGATAGACTAGAACAAAGGCACCACCGCCATTCTCTCCGGTAATATATGGGAATTTCCAAATATTACCGAGACCCACAGCAGAACCTGTCGCAGCCAGAATAAAGGCCCAACGCGACGACCAAAGTCCATGAAGTGAGGTTCTGGTGTTATGCGCCATAGTCGTTAAGAGTATTTTGATGCCACGCCCTTATGGCATAGCTCGAATGTATGTTCGCTACATTTAGACTAATTGTCTTGGATTTTTCTATCTAATACAAGCATTTGCGAACCATAACTCGGGCTGAGCTTGTATAATCACCCAATGGCAAAAAACAAGAAAAAGGTGGGTGAAAATACGATCGCCCTCAATAAGAAAGCCCGACACGACTATTTTATCGAAGAGCGTCTAGAAGCTGGGCTCGCTCTAGAAGGCTGGGAAGTAAAAAGTATGCGCGCTGGCCGGGTACAAATGGCTGAAAGCTATGTCGTAATAAGAGATGCCGAGGCTTATTGGTTTAATGGTCATATCTCGGCTTTACAGAGTGCTTCTACTCACGTCAAACCTGATCCCAGCCGCACACGAAAACTACTTTTACACAGACGCGAAATCTCAAGACTTATCGGTGCAGTTGAACGTAAAGGCTATACCTTGGTTCCCACCGCCTTGTACTGGAAACATGGCCGAGCCAAACTTGAAATTGGTCTCGCTAAAGGTAAGAAACAACATGATAAACGGGCCAGTGAGCGCGAACGCGATTGGGCACGTGACAAACAACGCCTACTAAAAGAAAGTCGCTAGTACAGTGACGCTTCGGCTATAGATCACCCAACTTACGCTTAAACGTATAATCTATCGGCTCAACAATTAATTTATCCGCGGCTTCATCAACATTACCACCCAGCGTACTAAAGGGTAAGGACACTACAAACGCAGCGCCACCAATAACCGTGGTCAACACACCAATTGGCCGAAAAATTACCGCGTCAATCACCATTGCCTCACCTGAGCCCGGCTCAAGAAAAGGTTCATGATACGCAGAGTAACGCACTTTACCACTTGCGTTCGCCAAAGGAAGTAATAACACTCCAATGACTACAACCACAACAACGATAAATTTCTTCACCATGTAGCTTCTCCTAAGCGAAACCATATTATATGGTTTGAGCTTTGTAAAAATCAGTAGGTTCACAAACTATCCTAATACAAGCAAGTTCACTATGCCGTTTTTTGCTAACCACTACACAGAACGCCCTGCAAATTGTTGCCAAACTATAAGAAAAACAAGGCAACCCTATGTCATACAAGGCTATATTTGGTTTAATTACAACGTTGAGTCTAGCGTCTCCCACTATCTACGCGGAGACCTCTTTTGGCATAGGAGTTGGAACGCTTGGCGGAAAATTACAACTCGCGCAATCCTTAACTCGAAATACTAACTTACGCCTTGAATACAATGGTGCTAACTTTGACACGGATGGTGAAACTGATGGAGTCGATTATGATCTAGACCTGGAGCTTAGTAGCGCAGGTCTATTGCTTGATTGGCATGCCTTTAACAATGGTTTTAGGTTAACGTTTGGTGGCTTGTATAATAACAACAGTATCGACGCCGAAAGCAGTCTTGGTAATTCTTCTTTTGAAGTCGGGAACACCGTATTCACAGCTGCTCAAGTAGGGCAGCTACAAGGTAATGTCGAATTCGATTCTTTTGCACCCTATTTAGGATTGGGCTGGGGTCGCTCTGTCCACAAAGGTTACAGCTTTAGCCTTGATTTAGGCGTCATAATGCAAGGCTCACCAAACGTAGAATTACAATCTGTTGGCGGCACTCTGTCGAATAGCAGTTTACTGCTTAGTGAAATCCAAGTCGAAGAACGTGAATTACAAAATGATCTCGACGACTTCGATCTCTATCCAGTAATATCACTCGGGATTGGCTATACTTTTTAGCATCTACTTAGCTAAAGTTCTAACTGACTTAGACCGGGATAATCATCAGGCCGAATACCTGAATCCCAATTAAATTTTCGTTCAGATTCATTAATTGGCAGATCATTGATACTCGCTCGGCGAAACTTCATTAACCCTCTCTCATCAAACTCCCAGTTCTCATTACCATAAGATCGGTACCATTGTCCCGAATCGTCATGCCACTCATACGCAAAACGAACAGCGATACGATTTTCACCATGTGCCCAAATTTCTTTAATTAAGCGATAATCTAATTCTCTCGCCCACTTGCGTTCCAAAAAAGCCACTATTTCTTCACGGCCTTTTAAAAACTCTGCTCTATTACGCCATTCGCTATCCTCTGTATAAGCCAGCGACACTTTTACTGGGTCTTTAGTATTCCAAGCATCTTCAGCTTTTCTAACTTTTAATACAGCATCTTCATAGCTAAACGGAGGTAAAGGTGGACATGCTTCATCTGACATAATCTGGTTACCAAGACTTATAAGGCAAAAACTTACCATTCATCGTTAAGAGCACTCTATCTCCTTTTGGGTCTTCGACTTTTTCTACATGCATAGAAAAATCAATAGCGCTCATAATACCGTCACCAAACTTTTCTTGAATACATTGCTTTAATGTATCGCCGTAAACGCCAACTATTTCATATAAGCGATATATGAGCGGGTCTGTCGGCACGACCTTATCCCATTCTTTAGTGGGATAGGCTTTCAATGCTTCAATCACATCAGTGTCTAAACCAAAATACTCGCCAATAGCTTCAGCCTTTTCGCCAGGCGCGCTATTCATTCCCAAGCATGCAGAAGCCAGCCATACTGGCGACATACCCGTGGCCTCGCCAACTTCTTCCCAACTAACGCCCTTTGCAGACTTAGCCGACATGATCTTTTCTGTCATCAATAATTTATCCATTGTTTTCCTCTTCAATTTTAACCACCGTTTTGTACAAGTACCGGTGTTATATTTTCTGCTTCATTTGATTGTTCATAATCCGAAACCGGATCAACATAGTTTGGTTCACTACCGAAATCACCAGCATTATTGGCAAGCTTAGATGAACGCTCAACCAAGAAATGAACGAGGTGATTTCGTATTTTGTAATAATTAGGGTTATCTATAA
>CAYUVE010000017.1:0-21859 GCA_964447985.1 uncultured Thiotrichales bacterium | reverse complement strand
TAAATGCCCATAGAAATTAATGAACTTGAATCGTCTTCAGGCAAGGTTGCAGGTAATGCCGGTTTTTCGGCGAAGTCAGTAATGCGCTGCGTTGAATCGATAGTGGCGACACCGAAGCTTGATGCTTCGGCGACATTTATTGGTGTGCAAGCGATGCTTACATCGGCATTAGTATCATGGTGAGCTTTAATCAGTGGAGCATAATCCATGCGATAGATATGATCGGCGGACAGGACAATGACCGTGTCGGCTTCGCTACGTTTAAGTAAGAAGCGATTTTGATAGATGGCATCAGCAGTACCGACGTACCAGCTATCACCGGTTCGCATTTGTGGAGGCACCACGGTGATGAATTCGCCGAGCTCGGGGTTAAAAATTGACCAGCCGTCACGTAAGTGCTTATGTAAAGAATGGGACTTATATTGTGTCATCACAAGTATGCGACGTAGTCCGGAGTGTAAGCAGTTGGCCAGCGTAAAATCGATAATGCGGTATTTTCCGCCAAAGGGCACAGCAGGTTTGGCACGCTGTGTGGTAAGTGGTGATAGGCGTGATCCGTTGCCGCCCGCTAAGACAATTGCAAGAGTGTTGGTTGACATAGTAAAGAAAATAGTCGTTATTTGAATAAGGTTATTATTAGAACTTTAGCTGTTTAGCGCAAGTTAAATTTTGTATCAGAGTTGGAGACAAGAGTGAGTAAGGAAAAATTGGTCATGGTTGGTAATGGTATGGCGGGTGTGCGTACCATTGAAGAGTTGTTAAAAATCGATGCCGATAAATACGACATTGTTGTATTCGGCAGTGAGCCTCACGCCAACTATAATCGTATTTTGTTATCACCAGTATTGACGGGTGAAATGGAACTGGAAGACATCATGCTAAATGATGTCGACTGGTACAAAGATAATGGTATCGATCTGCGTTTAAATAAAAAAATCGTTGACATTGATAGACGTGGCCGCAAGGTGATTGATGAAGATGGCAGTGAAACACCTTATGACCGTTTGCTGATCGCTACCGGCTCTAATCCTTTCATTATTCCTGTGCCGGGCCATGACTTAGAAGGCGTGATTGCTTATCGTGATATAGCTGATGTCGATTACATGTTGGATAGTGCGAAAAGCTATAAAAACGCGGTGGTTATCGGTGGTGGTTTATTAGGTTTAGAAGCTGCCAATGGTTTAAAAGAGCGTGGCATGGATGTCACGGTTGTACATTTGCTCGATTCGCTAATGGAACGCCAACTCGATAAAGCATCAGGTGCCTTATTGCAGCGTTCATTAGAAGAGCGTGGTTTAAGTTTTAAAATGACGGCGCAAACCGAAGCACTGCTCGGTGATAAACGTGTCGAGAAAGTACGCTTTGCTGACGGTAGTGAACTCGATGCAGATTTAGTGGTGATGGCTGTTGGTATTCGGCCAAATGTTGAGCTGGCAAAAAAGGCAGGTATTCATAGCGAGCGCGGTATTGTTGTAAATGACACCATGCAGACATTTGATCCACGCATCTATGCAGTGGGTGAATGTTTGCAGCACCGTGGTGCCACTTATGGTTTGGTAGCACCTCTGTTCGAACAGGCAAAAGTCTGTGCTAACCACTTAGCGGAAATGGGTATTTCGCGTTACGAAGGTTCGGTGACATCAACCAAACTTAAAGTCACCGGTATTGATTTATTCTCTGCTGGTGATTTTCTTGGTAATGAAAGCACAGAGGACATTGTTTTTCAGGATCCCAAAGCGGGTGTTTATAAGAAAGTTGTTTTAAAAGATAACCAAATACAGGGTGCAGTGTTATACGGTGATACGGTAGATGGTGCTTGGTATTTTGATCTTATGCGAAATGGCACTGATGTTAGCGATTTCCGTGAGAGCTTACTATTTGGTCAAGCACATATCGGTGATGCTGGTCATGGTGCCACTAATGCTGCGGCTGCATTACCTGATACGGCTGAGATATGCGGTTGTAATGGTGTGATAAAGGGCGATATCGTTAATGCCATTCGTGAGAAAGGTTTATTTACGCTCGATGATGTTCGTGCACATACCAAAGCATCAAGCTCTTGTGGTTCGTGTACCGGTTTGGTTGAACAGATTTTGGCTTCGGTTGTCGGTGATTACTCGGAAACACCGAAGAAAAAAGCTATGTGTAAGTGTACTGACTTTACCCATGAAGAAGTACGCAAAGCCATTGTTGCGCAGGAGCTTAAAACTATTCCTGAGATAATGGAAAAGCTGGAATGGAAAACGCCAAATGGCTGTTCTACATGTCGCCCAGCTCTAAACTATTATTTAGTTTGTCAGTGGCCAGGTGAATGGGATGATTACCAATCACGTTTTATTAACGAAAGAGCGCACGCCAATATTCAAAAAGACGGAACCTATTCTGTGGTGCCAAGAATGTGGGGTGGCTTAACGAACCCGTCTGAATTACGTGCGATTGCTGATGTTGCTGACAAGTACCAAATTCCAACGGTTAAGGTGACCGGTGGTCAACGTATCGACTTGCTGGGTGTGAAAAAAGAAGATCTGCCTAAAGTGTGGGGAGACCTAAGTCGGGCAGGTTTTGTGTCAGGTCACGCCTATGCCAAAGGCTTGCGTACGGTTAAAACCTGTGTCGGTAAAGAGTGGTGCCGCTTTGGTACTCAAGATTCAACTACCATGGGTGTGAAGCTTGAAAAAATGGCCTGGGGTGCATGGTCACCGCATAAAGTCAAACTTGCGGTATCTGGATGTCCGCGAAATTGTGCCGAGGCGACAATTAAGGACTTTGGTGTGGTGGCAGTAGATTCGGGTTGGGAATTACATGTGGGTGGTAATGGCGGTATAAAGGTTCGCGCGACTGACTTTTTATGTAAGGTGGAAACCGAAGAAGAAGTGTTAGAATACTGCGCAGCTTTCTTACAGCTTTATAGAGAAGAAGCACATTATTTAGAGCGTACCGCGCCGTGGATTGAGCGCGTGGGTTTAAGCCATGTAAAAGAGCATATTATTGATGACGAAGTTGGACGTAAGGCGTTGGCTCAGCGTTTTCTTGATTCACAAAAACATATGCAAGATGACCCCTGGAAACAGCGTGCCGAAGGTGTGCATAAAGACGAATTCCAGCCTCTTACCGAAATTGCTTCATAGGTGTATACATGTCATTAGTAGAAATTGGAAAATTAGAAGATATTCCTAAGCTCGGCTCGCGAGTCGTGCGTACCGAACAAGGTGATATTGCCGTATTTCGTAATAACAACGATGAAGTATTTGCTTTATTAGATGTTTGTCCACATAAAGCTGGACCGCTGTCGCAAGGCATAGTTTGTGAACACACGGTAACCTGTCCCTTACATAACTGGAATATTGATATGCGTAATGGCGAGGCTTGCGCGCCGGATGAAGGTAGTACAAAAGCCTTTGAAGTGATTTCGGAATCAGATAAGTTATTTTTAAAGTTGTCTGATTCGGCTGAAAACGCTGCCTAAGTTAGCTGTTAAGCAATTGGGATGACACAAGCGCAAACCTTTGAGCACGAGGTACGCACTACCTGCCCGTATTGTGGGGTTGGTTGCGGAGTGTTGGTCTCGCAAACCACTGATGGGGTTGTCCAGGTCAAGGGTGACCCCGATCATCCGGCTAACTATGGCAGGCTTTGTTCAAAAGGCTCAGCTCTAGGTGAAACTGTTGACCTAGAAGGCCGCTTACTTGTTCCTAAAATTGCTGGTAAGCAAGTCAGTTGGGATCAAGCTCTAGACACCGTAGCCGAAAAATTTTCTTCAGTAATCACTGAACATGGGCCCGATACGGTCGCCTTTTATGTTTCGGGTCAGCTGCTGACCGAAGATTACTACGTTGCCAATAAACTGATGAAAGGGTTTATAGGTAGCGCAAACATTGATACCAATTCCCGTCTTTGTATGGCCTCGTCTGTCGCGGGCCATCGGCGCGCCTTTGGTGCGGATACTGTGCCGGGTTGTTATGAAGATTTAGAGCTAGCTGATTTAATAGTTCTAGTTGGTTCAAATACTGCTTGGTGTCACCCGATTGTTTATCAAAGGATTGTCAAAGCTAAAGAAGAGCGGCCGGAGCTTAAAATAGTAGTGCTGGATCCGCGTAAAACCGCGACCTGTGCCATTGCTGATCTTCATCTACCACTACGAGCGGGAAGTGACGTGTTGTTGTTTAACGGGCTGTTAAATTTTCTTCGTCGCGAGGATCGTTTAGATTTCAACTTTCTAGAGAATCATACCGAGGGTTTTGGTGCAGCGATGGAGGCGGCGCGTGAATCGGCGTCGTCGATCTTAAGTGTTGCTCAAGCTTGTGGTGTGAGCCCTGATCAGTTGGCAAGTTTTTATCAGTTGTTTGCAAAAACTGAAAAAGTGGTTAGTTTGTATTCTCAAGGTGTCAATCAATCATCAAGTGGTACAGATAAAGTAAATAGCATTATCAATTGTCATCTTGCTACGGGGCGTATCGGTAAGCCCGGTACGGGGCCCTTTTCTATTACCGGCCAACCGAATGCCATGGGTGGGCGTGAAGTCGGTGGTTTGGCGAATCAGCTTGCTGCGCATATGAATTTAGAAGATGCTTCGCATCGAGATACTGTTGCGCGTTTTTGGCAAGTGGACGCGGTACCTGATAAACCGGGTTTAAAAGCTGTTGATTTATTCGATGCTATTGACGACGGCAAGGTTAAAGCTGTTTGGATTATGGCGACTAACCCAGTGGTTAGCATGCCTGATGCAGAAAAAGTAAGGCTGGCACTAGAGAAATGTGAAATGGTGGTGGTGTCAGACTGTATAGAGCATACCGATACTGCCGCTTGTGCTGATGTGCTATTACCTGCTACGGGTTGGGCTGAGAAGGATGGCACGGTCACCAATTCAGAGCGACGTATTTCTCGACAAAAAACTTTTTTGCCTGCGGCAGGGGAAGCCAAACATGACTGGTGGATCATTGCCGAAGTCGCAAAGCGTATGGGTTTTGAAAAAGATTTTAGCTACGACAGTGCAGCTGCCGTGTTTCGTGAGCATGCTGCCTTATCCGCTTTTGAGAACAATGATAATCAGCGTGATTTTAATATTAGCGCCATGGCAGAGATGAGTGATCAGGATTATGACACCTTAAAGCCGATACAGTGGCCAGTGAAGCATGATGCCAGCACGGGCCAAGCACGATTTTTTGCGAAAGGTGATTTTTATACTCCTTCGCGTCGGGCACGCTTTGTTGCTGTAAAGCCCATTGCACCGATTAATTTAGCCAGTGCTGAATATCCTTTAGTGCTTAACACGGGACGGCTGCGTGATCAGTGGCACACCATGACGCGCACCGGTAAGGCTGTAAGATTATTTAGTCATAAGTCCGAACCCTTTTGTGAGGTCAGTCCTAGCGATGCGGAAGATTATGGTATTCGAGATGGTCTGATTATCCGATTAAAAAGCCAATGGGGAGAAATGTTGGCGCGCGCAATCGTCATGGAGGATCAGCCTCAAGGTTCGGTATTTGTACCGATCCATTGGAATGATCAGTTTGCTAATAACGCACGAGTAGGTGTCTTAGTTAATCCTGAAGTGGATCCCTTTTCTGGGCAGCCAGAACTCAAACATACGCCGGTAAAAATCATGCCTTACACTGCGCTATGGCATGGTTTTGTGTTAAGTCGAGATAACATTAAGCAAAAAAATAACTTTGACTACTTAGTGGCAATTCCTGAGAAGCAGTGCGTTCGTTATGAGCTTTGCGGTAATGATGTTATTGCCGATTGGCATGCCTATTCACGCGCATTATTACATGCATCAGATGATAGTGATTGGCTGGATTATTCTGATAAGGCGCAAGGTTGGTATCGTAGCGCTTGTCTTAAAGACGGTAGATTGGAAGCCTGTCTTTATATTGCACCGATGCGTTCATTGCCAGAACGTGATTGGTTAATCGAGTTATTCGCAAAAGACACCTTGACTGACGTTGAGCGTATGTCATTGCTTGCCGGTAAGCCTGGCACGCCACGTAAAGATGTCGGCCGTACAGTATGCTCTTGTCTAGATGTAGGTGAAAAAACCATTATCGAAGCGATTACTAAAGATTGCGTTGATACAGTAGCTGGTCTTGGTGAAAAACTCAAAGCGGGTACGAACTGTGGTTCTTGCATACCGGAGCTGGATGCGCTGTTGAAAAAATTTGGCTAGTAATACCTAAAAAAATGTTACTAGAAAGCCGAATGTATCAGTGCTAGCTATTCTAAGTTCCGGCTGCGTAGTAGACTAAGCCATTTATCAGTTCTTTACCGCGATGCTAATTAACGATATCCATACAACGGCTATTCGCTATGACAATGAAAGTGAATGCGTTGTTGTTATAGATCAAACACAGCTTCCTCATAACTATGTCGAGCGTGAGCTGAGAAGCCTAGACAATTTTTGTACAGCGATACGTCAGATGTGGGTGCGTGGTGCACCGTTAATCGGGGCGACTGCAGCTTATGGTATGGCGCTATGCCTACGAAATAAGGCATCACTCGAGAACGAAGAATTTGCTTATCGAGAATTGCTCGCTACGCGGCCTACCGCAATTAATCTCCGTTGGGCTTTAGACCGCGTTAGACAGGTTATCAAACAAGCAAAAGAAGTGGACAAAGCTGAATTAGCCTTGGCTGAAGCTCATAAGATTTGCCAAGAAGATATCAAAAACTGCGAGCAAATTGGCGAGAATGGATTAGAAATTCTTAAACAAATTTATGCCCATAAAAAGGATAAGTCGCAGCCGGTTAATGTGTTAACGCATTGTAATGCGGGGTGGTTAGCTACCGTGGACTGGGGTACTGCGACGGCGCCGATATATAAAGCACAAGTAGCGGGTATACCTATCCATGTTTGGGTTGATGAAACTAGGCCAAGAAATCAAGGCGCGAGTCTAACGGCTTATGAGCTCTGCCAGCAGGGAGTGGCACATACTGTAATTGCTGATAATACGGGTGGTCATTTAATGCAGCAACGTATGGTAGATATTTGTTTGGTTGGTTCGGATAGAACAACAGCAAATGGTGATGTGTGTAATAAAATAGGTACTTATCTTAAAGCCTTAGCTGCGCATGACAATAACGTCCCATTTTATGTAACGCTGCCTGTGTCATCTATCGATTGGAGCATCTACGATGGCTTAAAGGAAATACCTATTGAGCAGCGTGATCCTAATGAAGTATTAAAGGTTTCAGGTAAGTCCCCATCAGGTGATATCGCTGAGGTGCAATTAACGCCTGATGGCGTCAATGCCGCAAATTACGCTTTTGATGTGACCCCCGCGCGATATGTTACAGGCTTGATAACTGAGCACGGTATATTTAATTCTAACGATCTCTCAGTCTTGAAAAGTAAGTTAGGCTTATGAGCACTTCCGAAGAACAATATTTACGGCAACAAGTGGTTGATACGGCGCAGTTATTGACTAGTAGCGGCCTTTCGGTTGGTAAGTCTGGCAATGTAAGTGTTCGTTTTAACAGCGGTATGCTTATCACGCCAAGTGCGGTGGAATACGATAAGTTATCTTTAGAAGATATCGTTTATATGGAAAACGGTGTTGAGGAGGTTGCCACTAAGTTTGCACCATCAAGTGAATGGCGCTTCCATGAAGCGATCTTGCAGTCAAGACAAGACGTTAATGCCGTCATCCATGCCCATGCTACTTATTCTACAGCCCTTGCTTGTGTCGGTCGTGCTATACCGGCATTTCATTATATGGTTGCTATCGCTGGTGGTGACGACATCCCACTGGCAGATTATGCATTATATGGTACTGATGAGCTTTCTGATCATGTTGTTGATGTGCTTCGAGGTCGGAATGCTTGCCTAATGGCGAACCACGGTATGCTAGCCATTAGTCATGATTTACATTCAGCATTTAATTTGGCAATAGAGATCGAAAACTTAGCCAAGCAATACAGCTTAGCACTAAAGTTGGGTGAGCCAAAATTACTTTCTGATAAACAGATGGCAGAGGTTGTAGAGAAGTTCAAACACTATGGGCAACGTGTTTGATGCCATCAGGTCTAAATAAATAGACTAATGTTTATTTTTAAAATCAGCTTTTACTGATAGTTGATTTCTGCCATTAGCTTTTGCTGCATAGAGTTGTTGGTCAGATTCGTAGATCAGGTCTTTAGGCTGCACAGTGTTATCTGGAACTATACTGCTAATGCCAGCACTTACCGTCACGTAAGCAGAAACGGGCGACTGTTTATTGGGAATTTTCAGCTTTTTGATGTCTTCAAGTAGGTGAGTAATAACGGTAAGGCTTTGTTCGGCTGTGGTCTCACCAAATATAATAGCGAATTCTTCTCCTCCGTATCGAGCACATAAGTCATCGGGGCGATGTGTGACTTTGTGTAAGGCCTCCCCTATTTGTTTTAAACAATCGTCACCAAGTTGATGACCATAAGTATCATTGAGCATTTTAAAATGATCGATATCGATCATGGCAATAGTGATAGGTAGTTTGTTTCGTTTGCAGTGTTTCCACTGAAACTCGAGAAACTCGTCAAATGAACGACGATTAGCAATTTTTGTTAAGGGGTCTATTCTTGATAGTTCGAGAATTCTCTCTTCAACAAGTTTCCTTTTGGTAATTTCTTGATGAGAAATAAGAAAAAAAGTTGTTTCGTCAATTTTTAGTGGCTTAATCGTCATTAAAAACCAACGTTTTTTTCTTTTACTATGGCATGGGTATTCAAGGCTGAACGAGTTTCGTTTACCGTCAACGACCTGCTTTATACCTCTTACGGCTTTCTGGCCAAAGTCATCTCCAGCCGCCGCCGCAGCCTCGCAGACCTTGAGATAATTGTATTCGGCCCATGAATAATGTCTTTCTGCACCATTGCTATTACCGAATTGTTCCCATCCTTTATTTGTAAACTGAATGGTCCCTGCACTATTAATAACGACGATATTGTCAGGTAGGGCATCAACCAGTGATTTTAAGAAGTGCAAAGAGGTTTGCAGTGATAAACTTCCAGATTCATTATATGAATAATGAGTGATATCTGTTGAGTCATATTGTTTAAGCGTGTCCATAGTGATTCCACCATTTACGATTAAAACACTTCCTCTAACTTAGGTTTAGTTAAGCCTATGATTTTCATGTGCTTATATTCCTAGCAATATTCTTGCCATAAACAGTCTCTATGTCTATAAGATTACTTAATTTACGTTCGGTTCCCGAAGATGAAGCGAAAGAAATTCGAGAATTGCTTGCTGAGAAAGATTTTGATTTTTATGAGACACCCGCCGGGCGTTGGGGAATATCCAGTCCGGGGCTTTGGTTGCGCGATGAAAGCCAGTTAGAAGAGGCAAAGTCTGCGTTATCGGTTTATCAAGCTGAGCGTTACCAGCGCATTACCTCTGAGTATGAAGAATTAAAGCGACAAGGTCTGCAGCGTCGGTTAAGCGATATTATTTTAGAGTCACCGCTACGTTTTGTTTTTTATATTAGTGTTATTGCATTGATTCTATATTTCTCCGTTGCACCATTTATGAATTTTGCGGGCTGAACAGACAAATCAATAAACCTTTGTCATAGTTTGGTGATGAGTTAAGGGTATTATCATTTATTTAACTTGAGAGTCTTATAGTAATGTTTAATCACTTAGAGCGACTCATGGTGGAGGATACTTGATAAGGAGGTGATATGTCTTTAGAAGAAGAATTAGAAGGTTTTAAGGCCGGGTTTAGGGCGAATTCCCCCGCCGATGTCCAAGCACAGATGGCAGCGGCGACAGAGGCTTTGGCGAGTTCAGGGATACTGGATCGTGCTTTAAAAAGTGGTGAGCAACCGCCTGAGTTTACGCTACCCAATCAGTTAGGCAAGCAAACTAGCTCATCCGATTTGCTTGCCGAAGGGCCAATGATCTTAACCTTTTACCGCGGTGGTTGGTGTCCCTATTGCAATTTGGAATTACGGGCTTACCAAGCGTACTTAGGTCGTATCAACGGCGCAGGAGCGAGCTTGGTTGCTATTACACCTGAGTTGCCGGATGAGTCTTTAAATACTGTTGCAAAGAATGAGCTGGAGTTCCATGTTCTGACTGATCAAGATGGCGTCTATGCTGAAAAACTGGGTTTGCTATTTACCGTGCCTGAGGACATTCGCGAAATATATACTGGGTTTGGTATTGATTTAGAACAACATAATGGTGAGGGTAAGTTCATTTTGCCGCTACCTGCCACGTATGTTGTGAATAGCGATGGCTTAGTATGCGAAGCTTTTGTTGATGCGGATTACACCAAGCGCATGGAACCAGAAGAAGCCATAGCGGCTTTGGAAAGTATTAATGTGGCGGCTTAGTAATTAATAGTACCTTCAATCTGCTGTAAAGCCTGGTCTGCTTTTGCCTTAGTATATGAGTTTAATTTTCTATGGTTGGGCATCCAGCCAAGTAAAAAACGGGTAAAGTCAGTCCAGGCTATGGCGTAGAGCTCGCGCCATTCCAGCTCTAACTCGTCAGCGTCAATATGCTTATCGTAGTGCCATAAGGCGCTACGTAATTCGTAAAAATAATAATCTAAGAGTTGTGCTTCGTAGTCATGACACTGTTTTGCATCTAAACAGCTACCGATAAAATAGGCCAGATCTTTCATGCCGCAGCCACCGCCCACGTACTGAAAATCTACAGCTGCGATGCCGTTTCCATTTTTTGAAAAACAAAAGTTAGCGAGTTTGGCATCGCCATGAATAACCGTTTGGTAACGACACTTATTGAGTGTTTTATCTAGCGTTATAGCCGCATCTTTTATCGGGCCAGCCAACATGGCTTTAAACTCGTCAGGCCGGGTTGCAAGATGCCAGTAACTACCTACAGACCATAATCCTTCAGGTTGTTCATTGACGAACAGGGCATGGAAATAGGCTAGCCAGCGTATACAGCTAAGGCTTTGATTAGGTTTAAGCGTTGAGTAACGTAAGGGGTATCCACTGGCATCAACATCTTCTAACACCAGCATTGTTTTACCCTCTATATGTTCTACGGCATAAACATTTGGAACGCGGCATGAATCGTCACATCGCTGGGCCCAGTTGTCATACCAATGACTTTCGATCTCATAAGACTTTAGTTTGCGTTGGTGACCGAAATCTGTATTCCAACCGCGAGGATGGTCATTGTCAGTCATTGGCCGAATGTATTTAACGATGCAGCTAGGGATATCCGTACCACTCAAGGCAACGCGAACAATTTCACCGTAGCCACTCCAAAGGGTTTGAATAATGGCTATTTGTTTGGCTGACTTTGCTTTGGTAGCGCGTAAGACGGCTCCGTGCCATGCTTCTTGAGTCATTTTAATTGTTAGATAAATATAGTAGGCATTAGTATAGCAATGTGTTGTAAAGTGTCATCCTATGAAAGATATTATGGTAACGACAATCGACACTGATGCAGACGGTGTCTCTTTTTTTGGTTCGCAAGAGTTTCCTACACATAATCGAAACGAAATGGTCTTGACCGGACAAATTGATGCGGTTAATTTTCGCCTGCGACAAAGCGCGCCTGATTACCAATCAGATTGGCATGTAGCGGGTGATCCTACTTTGATCATTATCCTTAAGGGTACGCTACGTATTAGTTTACGTAATGGAGAGTACCGAGATTTTTCCAGTGGGAAAATGTTTATTGCAAAGGATAAATTGCCAGACGGTGTGGCCTTTGATCAAGAGAAACATGGCCACAGGGCAGAAGTTAAGTCAGAGACGGCTCTATCAGCCGCACATGTTAAGTTAGAAAAGTTACAAACTTAGCTTACCAATAATTTAACTGGCACTGGGGTGGACTTTGAGCTTTTGTCCGGGTTGTAAGTATTTGTTTTTGTCGAGAGCATTCCAGTTGACTAAGTCATTGATGCTGACTTTAAAACGTCGTGATATTCTGTCTAAAGAATCGCCGCGTCTAACAGTGTAATGCTTAGTGTTTTGTGTTGATCTATTCTTGGATTTACCTTTACCGTGCGGCCAAACGGCGAGTTTTCTGCCAAGTTTAAGGATGTCACCTTTGCTTAAGCTATTCCAGCGTGTCAGTTGGGAAACACTGACATTGTAGCGTTTAGCGATTTTCCACAAACTATCACCACGGCGCACTGTGTAGTTGACGCGGTAGCCTGAACCAGAGTTTTGAGCCCTAGCGAGTCGTTGAGAAATGCTTCCCGTGTAGCGGTCTGCGCTCTTAGCCGCGACAGGAATCATGAGTTCACGGCCCGCACGAATGGTTGTGCCGCGTAGATTATTGACTTGTTTTAAAACGCTGACACGTGTTTTGTACTTATCCGCGATGTGGCTTAACGTTTCACCAGAGCGAATTTTATGTCGCTGCCAGACGACACGTTGCGATTTCGGGTGTTGCGCAAGTGCTAACTCAAATTGTTCAGCCTTATCTATCGGTAAGACAATTTTATGCGGGCCATTAGGGTCGGTTGCCCATTGATTGATACCTGGGTTAAGCATGTACAGTGTATCAATCGGAACTTCAGATAATTCTTCGACTAAAGCTAAATCAATTTGTGAGCCTGTATCCACCCTGGCTAATTTTGGTGAATTTTCGATAGGATTAAGACTGATACCATGCTGATCTGGTGCAGCAATAATTTCGGCGACAGCTAATAAGCGTGGAACATAACGCTGTGTTTCCCGAGGCAATGGTAAAGACCAAAAATCCGTGGCCTTGCCGCGCTTCAGGTTACGACGAATGGCACGTCTTACATTACCTTCACCCGCGTTATAGGCGGCTAAAGCCAGCAGCCAGTCGTCAAACTCATCATGAAGGTCTTCTAAATAAGTTAATGCCGCATCGGTGGCAGCAAAGACATCGCGCCGGCCGTCGTACCACCAGTTGATTTTAAGACCGTAGTGACGTGCGGTACCAGGTATGAACTGCCAGATGCCGGCGGCACGACTCGGCGAGTACGCAAAGGGCTGATAAGCGCTCTCGACAATGGGTAATAAAGCCAATTCTTGTGGCATACCACGGCGATCAATTTCTTCAACGATATGATAAAGATAAGGTTCAGCCCGTTTAGATACGCGATGAAGATAGCCATTACCACGTAAAAAGCCTTTGATCTCTTGCTCAATGCGGACATGATCATGATCGGGTATGGCATAGCCATCAGCAATACGATGCCAGACGTCTTGCCATATAGGTTCCGGTTCAACGGCTTCCAGGACGGGTTTTGTCACCGAGGTAATAGGTTGCAGCGGATTGTGAATTTTGCCGGAGTGCTTAGGCTGGGGTGACGTAGTCTCCAAACCGTCTTGCTCAATTCCGGCATGTTGCTCGTGAGTACGATTGTCCTCGGCAGAGGGCAATATAAGTGGCGAGCTACTTGGCTGGGCGCAGGAGTAGAGCACGCACAAGCCAGCTAAGGCGATACTGGCCTGTTTTAAATTTCTAATCTTTAACTTATTGTTTTTGTTCATAGTTTCTATCTAAAAATATCTTTCCAGAGCCTTAACTGGCGGAAAACGTCAAATTCCGTAGATAGCTTTGTATCGGCATAGTGGCTGACGGATTGAGCGATTTCATTTTCAGCACAGCGCAAAAAAGGATTAGTCGCCAGCTCTTCTGCAATGCTTGAGGGAAGGCTAGCGTATTTGTTTTTACGTAAGGCTGAGACAGCGTCAATTCTTTGGGTTATCGCTGAATTACCAGGCTCTACTGTGTGCGCAAATTCCAGATTTGCCAGCGTGTATTCGTGGGCGCAGTAGACCAAGGTATCTTGCGGCAATTGAGCCAGTTTTTGCAAGGAGTGAAACATCTGCTCGGCATTGCCGCCTTTTTTGATACGACCACAGCCGGCGGCAAACATCACATCGCCAACAAAGACCGATCCCGGCGTATAAAAAGCCAGATGGTGTGTGGTGTGCCCGGGCAAGTGTAAAGCCTTGAATACAAGGTTTTCTGCTATGTGAAGCTCGTCGCCATCGTGGACAGGGTGGCTAACATCTTTGTGTTGTTCGATTGCCGGGCCGTATACAGGGGCGGGAAATTGACTAATCAGCTCGGCAATACCGAGAACATGATCATGGCAGTAATGTGTAATTAATACGGCGCTAACATTAAGTTTTTGCTGCTTTAGCCAGGCCAGAACGGGTTCGGCCGTACCCGGGTCGACAATGACCGCATGGTCGTCGGGTTGACCAGCTTTGAGCGCGTGGCGAATGGCCCAGATATAGTTATCCTGGAAAGCCGGAATGGGAGTGACATCGAGCATGGATGAATGGGTTTAGCTAGCGTTATAATGGACGCTATTATAATCTAGGTCGTTGTGACAGAAAACGAGTGTCAGACTGAGTGAAAATCAGACAGACAGCCGAGCAAAAGTGCAAAGCTTTAACGCAGTGGTATCAGCAGCCATTGGGTCAGCGTTTGCTCGAAACCGAACAAGCCTTACTTGATCAAGTCTTGCCTGATTTATTTGGCTATCACCTTATTCAACTGGGCTCTCCGACTGAAACAGACCTATTGCGTTCTAGCAAAATTCACCACCGTAGTATTATTGATGAGTGTCCTCAGGCGCCACGAGCCACTTGCTGTGCGGCGGCCGATGCCTTGCCTATCGATTCTGATAGTGTTGATTTGGTTGTTTTACCGCACACCCTTGAATATGCCGAAGATCCGCATCAGGTACTGCGTGAAGTTGATCGTATTCTGATACCTGAAGGTCATGCCATTATTATGGGGTTTAACCCCTGGAGTCTTTGGGGTATTTGGCGCAGCGTTGCTAAATACCGTCGTCAGTTTCCTTGGAATGGTCAGTTTCGCAGTATGGGTCGTATTAAAGACTGGTGTAAATTATTGGGCTTTGATTTGCTCGATTGCCATCATTATTTTTACCGTCCGCCATTTCAGCGTCATGGCGTCATGAATCGTTTGCAGTTTTTAGAAGGCTTGGGAGATAACTGGCAGCCACCGTTCGCGGCAGGTTATTTTTTACTGACACAAAAACGAGAGTCTATGTTGACGCCTGTGCGCCAGCGCTGGCCAGCACCAGAACGTTTGCTCGGTGCAAAAGGTTTGGCGCGACCAGCGGCGCGAGATAATATTCACTATTTGTTTCCCAAGAATGACTGAAGCTGTAGAGATTTATACCGACGGGGCCTGTAGAGGTAATCCTGGTCCTGGCGGCTGGGGTGTTGTTTTGCGCCATAAAGATAATGAAAAAACCTTGTTTGGCGGTGAGCCAGAAACCACTAATAACCGTATGGAATTAATGGCCGCCATCGTAGCGCTAGAAAGCCTTAAGCGTGGTTGCCAAGTCAAACTCATGACTGATTCGAAATATGTCATGGATGGTATTACCCAATGGATGGTTAATTGGAAGCGCCGTGGTTGGAAAACAGCCAATAAAAAACCAGTAAAGAATGTTGATCTATGGCAGCGTTTAGATAGTGCTGTAGCCGAGCATGACATTAGCTGGGTTTGGGTCAAAGGACATAGTGGCGATCCGGGTAATGAGCTGGCTGATCAGCTTGCCAATCGCGGTATTGATGAAATGCAGGCGGCGGGTTAAGCATGCGACAAATCGTACTTGATACAGAAACCACAGGCCTTGAGCCATCACAAGGGCATCGCATTATCGAAATCGGCTGTGTCGAGTTAGTCGGGCGCCGACGCACCGGTAAAGATTACCATCAGTATATCCAGCCTAATCGTGAAATTGATCAAGGCGCCATCGAAGTACACGGTATTACCAATGAGTTTCTTGAGGATAAACCCTGTTTTGAAGATATAGCCGAAGGCTTTCTCGATTATATTCGCGGTGCCGAATTAATTATTCACAATGCGCCGTTTGATGTGGGGTTTATAGATCATGAATTTGCCAAGGTTGGCCTGGCCAAAATAGCCGGTCAATGTCAGGTCACTGATACCTTGGTTATGGCGCGGCAGATGCACCCTGGCCAGCGTAATAGCTTGGATGCCTTATGTGGCCGCTATGAGATAGATAATTCCTCGCGGACCTTGCATGGTGCCTTGCTTGATGCGGAAATACTGTCCGATGTTTATTTAGCGATGACAGGTGGCCAGGTCAGCTTAATGCTCAATGGTGCGCAAGAATTTGGTGCCTTAAGTAATGAGGAAATTCGTCGGGTGGATGCTAATCGACCACCTATTCCCGTGATTTTGGCCACAGAAGAAGAAAAAATCGCACATTCTCAGCGATTAGACTTCATAGAATCAGAAAGCGGCCGCTGTATATGGAGGGAATGCGAAACAAATTAGGAAAACTTAACGTGACACCAGCCGAACGCCGCCGTGCCCAGCGCATAGCCAATGAACATGACCATAGTAATGTTTTGCTACGTTTGCATGTGGGGGATGACGGGCAAGAGATTGTTCGTGCTGAAGACGTTTCTAAAAGCGGCATAGGCCTTAGGGCTTACAGCCCAATGCGTACGGGTACCCCGGTGCAGCTCGTATTCAATACTGGTGAATGCGAAATCACTCAGCTAGGTAAAATCACTTGGTGTGCAAAAGAATCTGATCAAACGCAATCGCAAGAAGGAGGCTTCTTTCGATTAGGCGTGAGCTTTGACGCAACCGAAGCTGAAGCCGATACCTTATTTTATCTCGCAGTTAAGCAGCGCATTATTCGCGACGAATAAGCTTACCTTACTAGCCACGCTAACGTAGTGGCATCTCCATTAAATCACCGTTAATGATTAAATGTGCGGCAATACTAGCGGCATAGCCTAAGGCAATGGCCCAAGTCCATTTCAGATGAGCAAAAAACGTATAAACGCCACGTGCTTGACCCATGAGTGCTACACCGGCAGCTGAGCCAATCGATAATAATGAACCACCAACACCTGCCGTGAGCGTGACTAATAGCCACTGACCATGAGACATATCAGGGTTCATGGTCAGCACAGCGAACATAACCGGAATATTGTCGACAATAGCTGACAGAATACCGACTAGGATGTTAGTCGTCGTTGCGCCTAAACCGTCATACATGGTTACTGACAGTGTAGAGAGATAGCCTAAGGTGGCTAGTCCGCCCACACAAAGTATGACACCGTAGAAAAATAACAAGGTATCCCACTCGACGCGTTTGATGCTAATAAAAATATCAAACGGTCGATTGCGCGGTTTGTAATAGCGTTGTAGTTCCTCTTCAGACATGCCGGGTAAAATTTCTGGCATGTCAAGCCCAACTTTAAGTTCTTTGCGCTTGAGAAAATAACCAAATATTTGCAGTGCTCCAAGCCCTGTCATCATGCCAAGAGCGGGCGGAAGATGAAATAAGTTATGAAGTGAAACTGTTAAAGCAATGGTTAACAGAAACATAAGCACAACAACTAAGCCACCATGCTTAATATGAACTTCTTCGTTTAATGGCGCAGGTTTTTCTTTGCTGATAGCGAAAGACATGATGGCTGCTGGAATAACCCAGTTAATCACAGAAGGAATAATCAGTGCAAAAAAGCCAAAGAAGTCAATAATGCCTTTTTGCCAAACCATCAGGGTGGTAATGTCACCAAAGGGGCTGAATGCACCCCCAGCGTTAGCAGCTACGACGATATTCACGCAGCCAATAGAGACAAAGGTCATATTGCCGGCGCCGACAGTCATAACCACGGCGGCCATCACTAGTGCGGTAGTAAGATTATCAGCGACTGGTGAGATGACGAAGGCAAGCGCACCTGTTATCCAAAAAACGGTGCGCAGTGTAAAACCTGAGGAAACCAACCAAGCACGAATAGCTTGGAAGACGTTGCGTTCTTCCATGGTGTTGATGTAGGTCATGGCTGCCCATAAAAACAACATCAATTCAGCAAATTCAAGGATGTTGTGGCGCAGTTGGTATGTCGGCGTATGGGTATCACCCGTGGCGGCGTAGGCGATAGCAACCAAAATCCAGATAACCCCGGCTGCCACTAATACCGGTTTCGATTTTCGTAGATGGAGAAATTCTTCGCTGATAACAAAGGCATAAGCTAAAACAAAGACGCCTATAGCGATAAAGCCTATGGTGCTAGCGGTAAAGTCCTGTAGTACTGGTTCACCACCCGAAGCTGCCATGACAGGCGCAGACAGGAAAAAGGCAATCGCCGCAAATAGCCATTGCGCTGGAATTGTAAGGTGTTTCATTGTTTTTTCTTATTAAATGAAGATAAAAAATCTGAGAATGGCAAAGTATAGCGAAAAATCGCGGTAAATATTGGCTGATTAGTTATTCGAGCTCAATTAGATGATTGTTGGCGTTGCTTAAGGGCAGTCGCAAACAGCTTGATTTGTTTTAGCATTGCTGATAGCCCATTTGAACGTGTGGGCGATAAATGTTCGTGCATACCAATTTGATGGATAAATTCGGGTTCAGTAGTAATTATCGTATCAGCATCTTGGTGGGAATAAACTCGTACTAGTAATGCGGCCAAGCCTTTGACAATGGCGGCGTCACTGTTTACGCGGTAGGTGATCTTGTCGCCATCCTGATCGGCTAATAACCAAACCTGGGATTGACAACCCTTGACCAGATTGTCATCAATCATTTCATGGTTTTCTAGTTCGGGTAGGTCGCGACCTAGGTCGATAATGTATTTATAACGTTCAGTCCAATCTTCAAACAAAGCGAACTCGTCGATAATTTCTTGCTGTATGGTGTCAATGTTAGCCATTTAATAAACTTATTCAGATTTATAGAGTGTAAAACGCTCATTATACCCTAAGCTTGTTACTCGCCCTTCGGGTGTTAGATGCACTAAAGACAGTCGCTATCCTGCTGCTGTTTGGTTGAGTATCCAACCCATGATCAATATCTGCGGTAGCGTCACTAAGGGTAAAAACAAGGCGATTTTCCATGAGCGAGTGGTGTCCTTAATCGACATGACCTCGGTATAGTCAGTCGCAACGCCAGCCATGAGAAAGGTGAAGCTATTGCCAGGTGCTTTAGCGCGGGTGAGTAAATCAGCGGCAATCGGGGTTGAGCCTTCCGAGCAGACTTCAATAATGGTTGCCGCCACTAATGTTAAACCCAGCCCCAGCATGGTTGGGCCAAACCAGGTTTGAAAAGCGTCCACGTCCATAATAGTGCGTATGATAGAAGCCAGGACAATCCCGAATAGTAGCCAGCGCATCACCATGCGCGAATCACGTAAACCATCTATGAGAATACGACGCAATAATTCAAATGAAAATGTTACAGATTTAAGTTGTATTTTTGCTTCGCGCCAGAAACGAAAACCTTCGTGAGGTTGGAATGCATTGGGGTTAGTAGGTAGACGGTTTGATCTAACCAGTAAGTCGAATATGCGACCGGAAATTAATGCGACGACCACTGATAGAGCGATAAATAGTAACGTCCAGGACAGACCGATCAAGCTAATCATAATCACCGTGAGAGATAGCGAGTTCCAAGGGCTGGCAATTAAAAATGCCATGACCTGACCTAGGCTTGCACCACGTTGGTACAGTTGCATACCCACCATTAGTATGCCGTGACTGCACAGATCGAGTAATACCCCTGCACCCGTAGCGCGCAGTAAACCACGCCAACTGCCGCCTTGGCCTAAGGTCGCGACAATAAATGATTGTGGAATCTTGCTAAGTATTCCGACAAAGATGATGGCCAGCAATATTCCCCACCACATCGTATTGACAAGTTCAAACACCGATTGGCCAAAGATGTTCAACCACGTGGTGCTTAATGTCTTAGAAAAAAACAGCGTAATCAGGTAGGCTGTTACAAGTACGCTAGCAGAACCCCATAGTAGCCAATCTAAGCTTTCTTTATCCGGCGCGCAGCAAGAGGCGTCGGTACCGGATGGTTTTGGTGTGTCTTTGGACTTAGGTGGTGTGCAACATTTATTCATCGTGTTTTCAATGATGAGATGGCAGTGACTAGCTGTCAATCAACTACGATTAACCTATAAGGATATACTGAATTTAGAATGTCTGTGTCGAAGCACCCTAAGCCTCAACTTGATCCGGAGCGTAAACGTTTACGAGAAGATGCGCGACGCAAGAAAAACTGGAAGCGTTGGGGGCCGTATTTGTCAGAAAGACAGTGGGGTACGGTGAGGGAAGATTATTCGGCAGAAAGTGATGCCTGGGAAAGTTTTCCGTTTGAGCAAGCGGATAAACGTGCTTACCGATGGGGAGAGGATGGCCTGCTTGGCTTGTGTGATCGCCAAGGTCGGCTTTGTTTTGCAACGGCTTTATGGAATGGTAAGGATGAACGAATTAAAGAGCGTCTTTATGGGCTTAATGGCAATCAGGGAAACCATGCAGAGGATGTGAAAGAGCTCTATTACTATCTCGATAGTACGCCGACCCATTCCTATAACAAAGCGCTCTATAAATACCCACAAAGCGCCTATCCCTATGATCAGTTAAAGCACGAAAACCAACAGCGCGATCGCCTAGTGCCAGAATACGAAATAACTGATACAGGGGTATTTGATGAAGACCGTTATTTTGACGTGCAAGTCGAATACGCTAAAGGTGGGCCCAACGATATTTTAATAAGAATAAGTGTACACAATCGCGGGCCCGAAGCAGCGGAGCTCCATGTGTTGCCAAAGCTTTGGTTTCGTAATACCTGGATATGGGGTTGCGAGCACGAAGGTTGTACGCTAAAACCCGTTATTGAAAAAGTATCACCCGGTGAGCTTAGTCTAAATCATGAAACGCTAAATGATTTTGTTCTTAAAACAAAAAAATCAAGCGACGGGATAAAACCTACTTTTTTGTTTTGTGAAAACGAAACGAATACTCAAGCCTTATATGGTAAGCCGCAGTATATGCCTTATGTAAAAGATAGTATTAATCGCTATTTTGTCGAAGGTGACAAAAATGCGGTGAGTCCAAATGGTCGCGGCACGATTTGCGCTATTCATTACCCACTAATGTTAGATGCAGGGGCCAGCTCAATTATAGAGATGCGTCTTTATAGCGCTGATGAAACGCCGAAAAGCGTATTTGGTAAAGGTTTTTCAAAAGTATTTGAAACGCGTTTGAATGAAGCAGACCGTTTTTACCAAGGTGTTGTGTGTCATACACAAAATGCAACCCATCGAGATATTCAACGCCAAGCCTACGCCGGCTTGCTATGGACTAAGCAGTTTTATCATTATTCCGTGCGAGATTGGTTAAAGGGCGATGACGCGGTAGCGCCAGCGCCGAAAGAGCGCCTGAAAGGACGTAATGCTGATTGGGATCATTTATTTAATAAAGAAGTGATCTCCATGCCTGATAAGTGGGAATATCCGTGGTATGCCGCCTGGGATTTAGCTTTTCATATGATTCCCTTTGCTGATATCGACCCGCATTTTGCTAAAGAGCAGCTCATTTTATTTTTGCGTGAATGGTATATGCATCCCAATGGCCAAATGCCAGCTTATGAATGGGGTTTTGATGATGTTAATCCACCTGTGCATGCCTGGGCCTGTTGGCAGGTCTACCAAAGAGGTAAATTAGCCGGAAATGCCGATCTGGGTTTTTTAGAGCGTGTCTTCCATAAGCTAATGCTTAATTTTACCTGGTGGGTTAATCGAAAGGATCCTGATGGTAATAATATCTTTGCGGGTGGTTTTTTAGGTTTAGATAATATTGGTTTGTTTGATCGTTCCAAGCCTTTGCCGGGTGGTGGTCGTTTAATGCAGGCCGATGGCACGGCTTGGATGGCATTTTATTGCTCAAATATGCTGTCAATTGCTCTTGAGCTCGCTAAGCACAATTCAAACTACGAAGATGTGGCATCAAAATTTTTTGAGCATTTTGTCAATATCGCCGATGCTATCAACCATTTTGGTGGCAGTGGCCTATGGGACAAAGAAGATGGGTTTTATTACGACAAGTTGCGTCATGCTGATGATTCATCCTCATCGGTATCGCTAAAAATACG
>CAYUVE010000016.1:0-22290 GCA_964447985.1 uncultured Thiotrichales bacterium | reverse complement strand
TCTTCAAGATTAATT
Source organism: uncultured Thiotrichales bacterium (assembly GCA_964447985.1). Taxonomy (GTDB): domain Bacteria; phylum Pseudomonadota; class Gammaproteobacteria. Next base: position 22,275 of record CAYUVE010000016.1, on the reverse strand, counting down.
GGCTTAATCTTTGAAGCTTGGCCTGCACAACCAAAAGACTCATAACGTTGGCGACAAACATCTTTCATCGCTTCCGTTGAAGCTTTCAAGAACTTACGTGGATCAAAATTCTTTGGGTTTTCAGCTAAATGCTTACGAATCGCACCAGTGCTTGCCAAACGCAGATCAGTATCGATGTTCACTTTACGCACACCGTGTTTAATACCTTCTTGGATTTCTTCAACAGGCACACCATAGGTTTCACCGATATCACCACCGAATTCATGGATGATGGCCAACCAGTCTTGTGGCACTGAAGAAGAACCGTGCATTACCAGGTGAGTATCAGGGATACGCGCGTGAATTTCTTTAATGCGATCGATGGCCAAAATATCACCAGTAGGTGGACGGGTGAATTTGTAGGCACCGTGGCTGGTACCAATGGCGATAGCTAAAGCGTCAACTGCAGTTTGCTTAACAAAATCTGCGGCTTCGTCTGGGTCAGTCAATAACTGATCGTGTGATAGCACACCTTCAGCACCAGAACCGTCTTCTTCACCAGCCATACCGCTTTCTAGCGAACCCAGGCAACCCAACTCGCCTTCTACTGACACACCCACGGCATGCGCCATGTCTGAAGTACGCTTGGTCACGTCACAATTATATTCATAGCTTGATGGCGTCTTCATGTCAGACATCAACGAACCATCCATCATGACTGATGAGAAACCAGATTGAATAGAACGCGCACAAACATCAGGTGATGCGCCGTGATCCTGATGTACACACACTGGGATATCAGGCCATTGCTCAACCGCAGCATCCATCAAATGACGGAAGAAAGGAGCACCAGCATAAGAGCGCGCACCTGCTGAAGCCTGGATAATGACAGGACTATCTACCTCAGCAGCCGCTTGCATAATCGAGTGTACTTGTTCCATATTATTCGCGTTATAGGCGGGTACGCCATAACCATTTTCCGCAGCATGATCTAGCAGCTGACGCAGTGATATTAATGCCATAAGAGTCTCCTCACACGTTATCAAAGCGGGCGCGAGCCCAACACAAAATTGTCTAAACTCGGTGGTTTAAACCGAACCTTCATCTTCTCCGACGCGCACAATTGTCATTGCATTTGTGCCGCCAGTCATACCTGAACGATCACCTTTGGTGATCAATACCAAATCGCCTTTTCTTACTGCGCCACGGCGCACCAGCTCTTCAATCGCCTCTCGATTCATACCGTGATTCTCGCCAGCCCCCATATCAAAGCTAGTCGGATAAACGCCACGATATAAGGTCACAAGGCGTCGCGTCGCCACATGTGGTGTCAATGCGTAAATCGGTATTCCTGAACTAATACGCGACATCCACAATGCTGTTGAACCCGACTCCGTCAAAGCCGCGATAGCCTTAATACTCGTATGATTAGCAATATACATTGCCGCCATTGCTATCGACTCATCAACACGGCCAAAATGTGAATCGATACGATGTGTAGAAGTCGTTACCCTACGCTGACCTTCAGCACCCAGACAGACACGATTCACCGCAGCAATCACTTTCGCAGGATTCTTACCTGTTGCTGTCTCAGCAGAAAGCATGACCGCATCGGTACCATCAATGACCGCATTGGCCACATCGAACACCTCGGCTCGAGTCGGCATTGCCGAATTAATCATAGATTCCATCATCTGAGTCGCTGTAATCACCGTACGGTTAGCGCTACGCGCTCTGGCGATTAAATCTTTTTGCACGCCCGGTAATTCAGCATCACCGATTTCTACACCAAGATCACCACGGGCAATCATTACCGAATCCGATGCCTCGATAATATCATCGATACACTTAAGGGCCTCGGCACGCTCGATTTTCGCAACGATCGCACCATGCCCACCCGCATCACGCAACAACTTACGCGCTTCGTGGATATCGTCTGGGCTGCGTGGGAAAGACACTGCGACATAGTCAGCCTCAATCTGCGCTGCTATCTTGATATCTGATTTATCTTTATCAGTTAACGCTGCGGCAGAAAGCCCTCCACCTTGGAGATTAATGCCTTTACTATTGAGCAAACGGCCACCAATCACTACTTTTGTATGAATCTTTGTACCCTCGACGGCATCCACCCATAAAGTAATGCGACCATCATCGAGCAACAGCGTATCACCGCGTTTAACGTCATCAACCAACGAAGCATAAGTGACACCTACTCGCTCCTGATTACCTTCGTTGACGCCTAAAGAACTATCTAGAGTAAACGCATCGCCTTCAGCTAAATCTACACCGCCCTCAGCGAAACGCTGAATACGAATTTTAGGGCCTTGCAGATCAGCCAACACCCCAACCTGCCGACCATGCGCCGCGGCACGGTTACGCACGCTCTCGGCGCGCTTTATATGATCTTCTGCATCGCCATGAGAAAAGTTCAAACGGACGCAATCGACACCCGCTTCGAGTATTTGATCCAACACCGCTGGATCATCGGTAGCAGGGCCTAAAGTAGCAAGAATTTTTGTCCGTCTTGGCATTTCAATTCAACTAGTTAAATGGTTAAAAATAGATCGTTTTAGCCAGCAGCACGCTGCTCGAGGATTTCCACAGCCGGGAGCTTCTTGCCTTCCAAAAACTCTAAGAAAGCACCGCCACCTGTTGAAATATAAGAAACCTTATCAGCAATATTATATTTCGCTACTGCCGCAAGCGTATCACCACCACCGGCAATGGAGAATGCATCACTTTCAGCAATGGCCATAGCCAAAGCCTTGGTGCCTTCGCCAAACTGATCAAACTCAAACACGCCTACCGGCCCATTCCAAACAATCGTACCGGCTTTTTTCAAAATCTCGGCGAAGACCGCTGATGTCTCAGGCCCAACATCAAAGATCATATCGTCATCGGCGGTATCAGCAACGGGTTTCAGTGTTGCCTCAGCGCTTTCAGAAAACTCTTTACCGCATACCACATCACTAGGCACCGGGATATCACCACCGCGCGCTTTTGCATCAGCGGTCAGCTGATTAGCAGTAGACACCAAGTCAGACTCGCTAAGTGATTTACCAACATTATGACCTGCTGCTTCGATAAAGGTATTCGCAATACCACCACCGACAATTAACTGATCCACTACTTTTGACAGAGATTCCAATACAGTTAGCTTGGTTGATACTTTTGAGCCGCCAACAATCGCCACCATTGGTCGTGCTGGGTTATCTAACGCTTTACCTAGAGCTTCAAGCTCAGCGGCAAGCAATGGACCCGCGCAAGCGACTGGTGCATGCTTAGCCACACCATGTGTCGATGCCTGGGCACGGTGCGCTGTACCAAACGCATCCATGACATAGATATCGCATAGGCTCGCCATCTTCTTAGACAGCTCGTCATCGTTAGCTTTTTCGCCTTTATTAAAACGAACATTTTCGCACAGCACGACTTCGCCATCTGCTACGTCAACACCGTCCAACCAGTCTTTAACTAGACGCACTGGAATATCGCAATTATCAGAAATATAGTTAGCAACAGGAGCCAATGATGCGGCTTCGTCATATTCACCTTCCGTAGGACGACCTAAGTGAGACATCAACATCACTTTGGCTCCAGCATCACGAGCAGCTTTAATCGTAGGTAATGAAGCACGAATTCGAGTGTCATCAGCGACACTGCCATCCTTCAACGGCACATTTAAATCTTCTCGAATAAGCACTCGCTTACCCGCAAGATCCAAATCAATCATCTTTAAGACTGACATATGAGAAACTCCAGAAACAACGGTGGCCGCGTCAGCGGCCACCCAGGTTTAAGACTAAAACAGTTAACTTATTTTGCGTTCATCAAGGCAACAGTGGTATCCAACATACGGTTAGAGAAACCCCACTCGTTGTCATACCAAGCCAAGACCTTAACCAACTTGCTACCGACCACCTCACTCAGCGCCGCATCATAAATTGATGAAGCTGGATCGTGATTAAAATCAATCGATACTAATGGGCCATCGTTATAATTCAACACGCCCTTAAGCTCACCTTCTGATGCTTCTTTCATAATCACATCAATGGCTTCTTTGCTAGTAGGCTTCTTAGGTTCAAACGTCAAATCAACGACAGATACGTTAGTGGTCGGAACGCGAATCGCAAAACCATCCAATTTACCGTCTAATTCTGGCAAAACCAAACCTACTGCCGCCGCGGCACCAGTCTTAGTTGGAATTTGCGATGAGGTTGCAGAACGTGCACGGCGTAAGTCTGAGTGATACACATCAGTCAACACTTGGTCGTTGGTGTAAGAGTGAATCGTAGTCATCAAACCACGCTCAATACCAATACGGTCATGAATTGGCTTAACCAAAGGTGCTAAACAGTTTGTTGTGCATGATGCGTTTGAGATAACCGTATCGCTGGCTTTCAAAGTGTTGTGGTTAACACCGTAAACGATGGTTGCATCAACATCTTTACCACCAGGAGCAGAAATAATGACCTTTTTAGCACCAGCTGTTAAATGTGCAGAAGCTTTTTCTTTGTTAGCAAAGAAACCCGTACATTCATGTACTACATCAACACCTAATTCAGCCCATGGCAATTTAGCAGGATCACGCTCGGCTAAGACACGAATACGATCACCATTAACCACCATATAATCGCCGTCAACAGATACCTCAGCGTTAAACTTGCCATGTACTGTATCGTATTTGGTCAAATGTGCATTCGTATTGCTGTCACCTAAATCGTTAATAGCAACGATTTCGATTTCACCTGTGCGGTTAGCTTCATACAACGCACGTAATACGTTACGGCCAATACGACCATAGCCATTAATTGCTACTTTAATACTCATATCTCTTTACCTAATGGTTATAACAAAAAACTTTTTTGGCTAAATCAGATTTAGCCCATCACTTCGTTGACTGCAGCAACGACGTTGTCCACAGTAAAACCAAAGTGTTTAAATAAATCACCAGCTGGTGCGGATTCACCAAAAGTAGTCATACCAATGACTTTACCTTTGTTACCAACATAGCCTTGCCAGATGTGCGGCACGCCAGCCTCTACCGCAACACGTGCTGTCACGCTGCTTGGTAATACAGATTCTTTATAGTCAGCATCTTGAGCTTCAAAGATTTCAAGACAAGGAATTGAAACCACACGAACATTACCTGAAACCGCTTTAGCAGCTTCAACCGCAAGCTCAACTTCAGAACCTGTAGCAATGATGATGGCATCAGGATTATCTCCACCATCGACAAGCACATAACCACCTTTTTCAATATTGGCGAGCTGCTCATCATTACGTGGCTGGTGAGGCAAACCTTGGCGAGAGAACACCAATGTACTTGGTGCATCTTTGGTTTCAACCGCGACTTTCCAGCTAATTGCTGATTCAACCCCATCACAAGGACGCCACACATTCATACCAGGAATAATGCGTAGTGAGCTAACGTGCTCGATAGGTTGGTGAGTAGGGCCGTCTTCACCCAGACCAATAGAATCATGGGTAAACACGAAGATGCTTTGGATCTTCATTAGTGCAGCCATACGCAATGCATTCCGCGCATAGTCAGAGAACACTAAGAAAGTTGCACCATAGTTAATAAAACCGCCATGAACCGTAATACCATTCATGATTGCCGACATACCAAACTCACGAACACCGTAATGCAGGTAGTTAGTATCCTTATCAGGTGTTGCAGTCATGCCTTTAGAGCCAGACCACATGGTCAAATTTGATGGAGCCAAGTCAGCTGAACCGCCTAATAATTCAGGTAGGATCGGACCAAAACCCTCGATAGCGTTTTGTGATGCCTTTCGCGTGGCTACTTTTTCAGCTTTAGCATTAACATCAGCAACAAAAGCACCGGCTTTTTCTGCCCAATCTGCGGGCAATTCACCCGCCATGCGGCGTTTATATTCTGCAGCAAGTTCTGGATAGGCTTTTTCATAATTCTCGAACTGCGTATTCCAGTCTTCTTCAAGACCGGCACCAGATTCTTTCGCGCTCCATGCCTCGTAGACATCTTCCGGGATTTCAAACGGTGCGTGAGGCCAACCAATATTTTCACGAGTCAAAGCAACTTCTTCTTCACCAAGTGCTGCGCCGTGACAATCATGACCACCAGCTTTGTTTGGTGAACCTTGACCAATCACGGTTTTACAACAAATCATCGTTGGTTTATTTGGCTCTGCTCGCGCATTGCGAATCGCCATAGTGATCGCTTCTGGGTCATGCCCATCGACATCAGCAATTACATGCCAACCATAAGCTTCAAAACGCTTAACGCTATCATCGGTAAACCAGCCTTCCACATCACCGTCGATAGAGATACCGTTGTCATCATAAAAAGCAATAAGCTTACCCAGCCCCAAAGTTCCGGCTAGCGAACAAGCTTCGTGAGAAATACCTTCCATCAAACAACCGTCACCTAAGAATACATAAGTATAGTGGTCAACGATTTTGTAGGAATCGGTATTAAAGCGAGCCGCTAATAGCTTTTCGGCAATCGCCATACCAACGCCGTTGGTAATACCTTGGCCTAAGGGACCAGTCGTGGTTTCAACACCGTCAGTATAGCCATATTCCGGATGACCGGGTGTTTTTGAATGCATTTGACGAAACTGCTTGAGCTCGTCAATAGGAAGATCATAACCAGCCAGATGCAATAAGGAGTAATGCAGCATCGAGCCATGGCCGTTTGATAGAATGAAGCGGTCGCGATTATCCCAATTAGGGTTCGCTGGGTTGTGACGCAAGTAATCGTTCCACAATACTTCTGCGATATCTGCCATACCCATAGGCATACCAGGGTGTCCAGAATTCGCTTTTTGAACAGCGTCCATGCTCAATGCACGGATAGCATTGGCCAAATCAGTCCGAGAGGGCATCGATCTCTCCTATTATTAATTCGTTGTCATAAGCCATTGAAAGCAATACAAAAAATATCACTTACAGCTAGCATTCAGAGTCGTTTTCGACATTTCGCTACCCGCAATATGAGCGGCGTACGCTATATGTAAAACTGGGCAGCGCTTTATTTTTCTGATCCCTGCGCTCAGGCAACCGCATGCTTCGGCAGAGCACAGGGCGGCCTATTATACTGGAACTCAAAAAAAGCTCCAGTAATCAGAAAAATAACTCTGCTCCCCGACTATATATAGTTGGTATCCTCTTGAGTTTGCCTCTAGAATGCGCGGTTTGACTAGGAAAGCGAGTTTTGGGACGTAAAGAACGTCTCATCTAGAACGATACATAGTCGTTCACTTTTTGTTTATAAATAGTTGTGCTTAACCAACGAGGGAGCAACGTTTGCATGTCCGATAGCTATCTTTTTACCTCTGAATCCGTTTCTGAGGGCCACCCTGACAAAGTCGCTGACCAAATCTCCGACGCGGTACTTGACGCCTTATTGACTCAAGACCCTACTGCCAGAGTCGCTTGCGAAACATTGGTTAAAACCGGCATGGTGCTCATCGCTGGGGAAATCACGACTTCAGCATGGGTAGATTTAGAAGAGATTGTCCGCTCGACAGTAAAAGATATCGGCTACAACAGCTCAGATATGGGCTTCGACTGGGAATCTTGTGCCGTACTAAATGGTATCGGTAAGCAGTCCCCAGATATCGCTATGGGTGTCGATGAAAGCGATGATCGCGAACAAGGCGCAGGTGATCAAGGCTTAATGTTTGGTTATGCCAGCAATGAAACTGATGTGCTCATGCCCGCCCCGATCACATATTCGCATCGTCTAGTAAAACGCCAAGCCGAAGCAAGAAAAGATGGCACACTTCCGTGGCTACGCCCTGACGCGAAAAGCCAGATTACTTTTCGCTACGAAAACAATAAACCAGTCGGCATAGACGCTATAGTCTTGTCTACCCAACACGATCCCGATGTCAGCAACGAGACCATTCACGAAGCGGTGATGGAAGAGATCATCAAGCCAGTACTCCCCGCAGAATGGATAAGCTCTTACACCAAGATTCATATCAACCCTACCGGGCGCTTTGTAATTGGTGGTCCTGTCGGCGATTGCGGTCTAACCGGCCGTAAAATCATCGTCGATACCTATGGCGGCATGGCTCGACACGGTGGTGGAGCCTTCTCAGGTAAGGACCCTAGTAAAGTCGACCGCTCAGCGGCCTATGCCGGCCGCTATGTAGCAAAAAATGTAGTCGCTGCGGGACTTGCAGACCGCTGTGAAATCCAAGTGTCTTACGCTATTGGCGTGGCCGAGCCAACATCAATCAGCATCGACACCTTCGGTACCGGCAAGATCAGCGACCAACAAATTGTCGAACTCGTCAAACAGCATTTTGATTTACGCCCACGTGGCCTAATCAAAATGCTTGATCTGCTCAAACCTATTTATGCCCCGACCGCCAGTTATGGCCATTTTGGCCGCGAAGAAGCCAGCTTTTCTTGGGAAAAGACTGACAAGGCCGATGAACTTAGAAGCGCTGCTGGCATCAATAGCTAAGCAACGAATAAGGGATAACCAAGAATCCAATTCCGACGGAGAATACTCATGAGCGTAGCCGCACCAGTAGAAAACTTAAACGCCGACTATAAGGTCGCAGATATGTCACAGGCAGAATGGGGACGTAAAGAAATCAAAATCGCCGAAACCGAAATGCCTGGCCTCATGGCGTTGCGTGAAAAATATGGTACCAGCAAACCCCTAACGGGAGCCCGTATCACTGGCTCTCTACACATGACAATCCAAACAGCAGTGCTCATAGAAACTTTAGTTGAGCTTGGCGCGCAGGTTCGTTGGTGCTCCTGCAATATCTTTTCGACCCAAGATCACGCTGCTGCCGCGATCGCTGCTGAAGGCATTCCCGTCTACGCTTGGAAAGGAGAAACCTTAGAAGAATACTGGTGGTGTACCGAACAGGTACTGAATTGGCCAGATGGGCAACAACCCAATATGATTCTTGACGATGGCGGCGATGCCACCCTGCTAGTTCATAAAGGCGTGGAATACGCCAAAGCGGGCACGGTTCCCGAGCCTAAAGCTGACGACCCAGAAGAATGGAAGGTCATTCTCAGTGTGCTAAAACGAAGCTTAGGCGAAGATTCACAACGCTATCAAAAAATGGCCGATTCGATCAAAGGCGTAACCGAAGAAACTACTACAGGTGTTCATCGCTTGTATGACATGTTCAAACAAGGCCAACTTTTGTTCCCAGGCATGAACGTCAATGATTCCGTGACAAAATCAAAATTTGATAACCTTTATGGCTGCCGTGAATCTTTAGTAGACGGCATCAAACGTGCAACTGACGTCATGATCGCGGGTAAAATCGGTTTGGTTTGCGGCTATGGCGATGTAGGTAAAGGTTCTGCACAATCTTTACGCGGCCTAGGTGCTACCGTTTGGGTCACGGAAATCGATCCAATCTGCGCCTTACAAGCGGCAATGGAAGGGTTCCGTGTAGTAACAATGGAAGAAGCCGCACCTATCGCCGATATTTTTGTCACCACCACCGGCAACAAAGACATTATTACTCATGACCATATGGCGGCCATGAAGGATCAAGCCATTGTCTGCAACATTGGTCACTTTGATAATGAAATCGATATTGCCGGCGTACAAAAATACGAATGGGAAAACATCAAACCGCAGGTTGACCATATTATCTTCCCAGATGGTAAGCGCATTATCATGCTAGCCGAAGGCCGCTTGGTTAACCTAGGTTGTGCTACTGGTCACCCAAGTTTTGTCATGTCTAACTCTTTCACCAACCAAGTATTGGCACAGATTGAGCTATTCACCAAAACAGATGAATACCCTGTTGGTGTCTATATTCTTCCCAAGAAACTTGATGAAGAAGTTGCCCGTTTACATCTAGATAAGATCGGTGCTAAGTTGACCACACTTTCACAAGAACAAGCCGATTACATCGGCGTACCTGTGGAAGGACCATACAAACCCGAACATTATCGTTACTAACCATTAGGATTATTGCGTGGAAGACGAACAACGCCTTTTCAGCTTCGAATTTTTTCCACCCAAGAACGAGCAAGCCGCTGAGCGGCTTGCTCAAGCTAGTACAGCACTCACTGAGCTGAAACCAGAATTTTTCTCCGTTACCTTTGGTGCCGGCGGTAGCACACGTGACCGCACAAGAGAATGTGTGCTCAATATTCATCAAGCCACTGGCATCGAAGTCGCCCCTCACCTTTCCTGTATTGGTTCATCAACGGAAAGTATTTTAGAACTTTTAGAAGGCTATAAAAACGAAGGCGTCAAACGCCTCGTCGCCTTGCGTGGTGATATGCCCTCAGGCATGCGCGACCCCGGAGAACTGAATTACGCCAACGAACTAGTAGAATTTATTCGCAAGCACACTGGTGACTATTTTCATATTGAAGTCGCCGCCTATCCGGAGTTTCACCCTCAGGCCACATCCGCACAAGCAGACTTACTCAATTTCAGAAAGAAGGTCGAGGCCGGTGCCGATAGCGCATTAACCCAGTACTTTTTTAATGCAGATGCTTATTTTCGTTTTCTCGACGATTGCAGTGCCATGGATATCAATATCCCTATCGTACCCGGCATTATGCCCATAACCAACTATATACAGTTAGCCCGTTTTTCCGATGCCTGTGGTGCTGAGATACCGCGATGGATTCGCCGCCGACTTGAAGCTTTTGGCGACGACAAAGAATCGATTCGTGACTTTGGCGTTGACGTTATTTCTGAGCTTTGCGCCACCCTACTTGAAGGCGATGCACCAGGCTTACATTTTTACACCATGAACCAGGCTAGTGCGACGCTGGCCATCTGGCGTCAACTACAAGGTTAATTTAGTTTTATCTGCACCTAGTCAAGTGGCCGACAAAGTCATGGCAAAACATCGACTTTATATCCCCGAAAGCACGGCCAAAATTCTCGCTCATTCGTCTATTCATTTAGACGATGCAACACGACACTACGCTCTCAATGTTTTGCGTCTTCGCGATGCCACTGCTATAGAGATATTCGACGGCAATGGCAATGCCTACCGAGGCTTGCTACGAGTTAAAGACAAGCGCACCGCGATGATTGAAGTAGGTGAAACCGTTTCTAGCCAAACGGAATCATCTCTACGTATAGAACTGATACAGACCCTAGCGCGGGGAGAAAAAATGGACTGGATAATTCAAAAGGCCGTAGAGCTAGGTGCCCATTCCATAAGACCAATAACTAGCGAACGCTGCAACGTCAAACTCGATGAAAAACGTACCGAATCACGTCATAAACATTGGTTGGGCATCATCAGCAATGCATGCGAACAATGCGGTCGCGACACATTACCAACATTACATAAGCCGACCAATTTAAATCAATTAACTGATGAGTCAACCATTTCCAGCAAACACCGCTGGCTTTTTCACCCCGGAACCGACGAAAGACTCAATCAACAAAAAATAGAGAACGACGATTCAATATCCGTATTAATTGGCCCAGAAGGAGGATTTAGCGACGCAGAGATTGAAATGCTTCGCGAGGCGAGCTTTATACCGCTAAATATGGGGCCGCGCATACTACGCACTGAAACTGCCGCTATTGCCAGTATTAGCGCTATCCAAAGTCTCTGGGGAGATATTTAATGACACTTCTCAGCTTGCATAACGCGCGTTCAGCCGTTCAGCCAAAGCCACTGCTGAACCAGAAATTACTCGATCATCGTCACTAATGTTCCCTACAAACTGATCAAAGTAACGTGGCAAGTCATCATGCAACCAGACGCGCCCACCCAAATCTAGCATTTGTTCACAACCACTAACGCCTTGCTCGCTAACCGCGCTCAACACCATAACCCCAGCTTGTTGACCGTAACGTTCGGCCAAGGCATTAATATTGCTATCCAATTCATCGCCACTATAGTCGCTGGTCTCAGTCACCGATAAAGCACCAAACTCATCAAAGGCAAAACTAAAACCATCCGGCACCAATATGATTTTTCCTCTATCCCAAGCTATAGACTGGTCCATCACACTAACATCGTATCGACTGTACTGAGAAAGATAGTTCACAAGCGTATCGATATGTTCAACCGCTATGCGCTGCGTTACCAAAAAACACACTGGCAATTCAGGTAGAACAGCAAGAAACAAATCACGTAAAACCTTTGGGCCACCCAAAGAAGCACTGATCAGCCAAATATCGAAATTTGAATCATCGACAACCTCTTCAGCAGCTCCCGCTAAAGCATTATCTCCAGCTTCCATGTCTGGTTCGGCAACATCACTCTGCTCGCCAATACTAGGTGGCGCGGCTTCGGGCAGCTCTTCTAATTTACTAATCAAATGCTGTAGCCAATCTTTATCATGACTAGCGTCGTTAAAAAGTACTGGCCTAGACTCCTCACCAATTAAATTATTTAAGCACTTAAACTCGCTTTCTTGAGCATCAGCTAGGTCAACCACCAATACTTCTGCTTCGCTCAAGCTTTCAATACTGGCATTTTCGTCAGCCAAAACAAGACTTGCACTTACCGACCAATTGCGCTCATTCAAAGCTTGAGATAGCAGCCCCACATCATCGGGACGACTCACCAGCAGACCTAGCTGTTTTCTTTTAATCGGTAGCATTTTTTATAACAATTTACCTAATAGCTTAAGCATCGACTGTCTTAACAGAAAACTTGAATCCACACCCAGCAACCCATCCTATTCACTCACTAAGATTCATCCAGCCTATTTTCGATAAGACTCTCTATCGCCGCAAAAAGCTCTTGTTCCTTGTACGGCTTACTAAGCCAAACAGCGATATTGTATTGGCTCATCATTGTCACATCACTTGGAGTGGCACTAATTAATATAATTGGAATATCTTGATAACGAGGGAATCGATGCAAACCGTCGATCAACTGATATCCATCCATCTTTGGTAATTGCAAATCTGTTACCAGTAAATCAATCTTGGCCTTACCAGCGACTTCCAATGCCTCTTCCGCTGATTTTGCAACGATGACCCGATAACCCTGTGACTGTAAGAGGCTCTCGCAGTAACGTCGCGTCGTAAGCGAGTCATCCACGACTAGAATGGTATGCGATGACAACGCCACAGACTCTGAAACAACAGAACTACTACCAAGCTGTGTACACTCACCATCACGCAAAAAATAACTGGGCTTTAAGACAGGTAATAACTTCCCTTCATGTAGCAAACCAATACCTGACAAATATCCAGCCTCCTGCAACTGAACACCTACAGGATCAACGCTAATTTTTTCTATCCCCTCTACTCTTGATACCACCAGTGCGTAAGCCAAATTCTTATAGTCAAACAACAAGGCCTGCATAGATTGGCCATCAACATAGCCTGAAGAAACAGATAATTGCTCGGCTAGATTGATGACACGATAATGTTTATCGTCGAACATGAGCTCTGGCTCTAGATGATCAACATCGACCACAATGCGATCGCTCAAACCTGGCAAGCCAAAATATTGATCACCCACCTTTACTACCGACACCGGCACCATACCGAACTGATAAGGCAGACTTAGCGTAAAACGAGACCTCCTACCTAACTCGCTTTCTACCGACACCTCTCCACCTAAACGAGCAATGTCGGCCTTCACGGCATCAAGCCCAACCCCTCTACCCGAAACCTGCGTCACCAAGTTTTTAGTTGAAAACGAATGGTCAAATAGCAAGCGATAAGCTTTGTTCTCATCAAATTGCTCCGTGCTATCAATAAGTTGTTTTGATACTGCCTTACGCCACACTGCACGCACATCAATACCAGCGCCGTCATCTACGACGGAAATATTAATGCCGTCAATGCCGACATTACATTCGATTGATATCATTGCGGTAGCAGGTTTGCCTGCATTACTACGTAGCGACTCTAATTCAATACCATGATCAATAGCATTGCGTATCAAGTGTCCAAGCGCTGCCGACACGATAGGCAACACTTTACGATCAAGCCATAAACCCAGGCCGCTTGTACGCATAGATACTTTTTTATCTAACTGTTTAGAAGTTTGCTCGATCAGTGACCGGTAGGCCACAACCTCCGATTCGATAGCGATCATTTTTGATCCAGCCAATGACTGTCTCAGTGTTGCCGTTGAATCAAACAAATTGTCCAAACGCTTTTCTATACCATCAACGCGACGTAATACTTGGTTTGCGGCGAGACGCAGATCATTAACCGCTTCACTTAAACGTACTTGCGAATCTTTGGACACACCGCTGTCATCTAATTCTTGCGATAGGCGATGAATAATGGGATCCAATTCCAGCACTGCTGACATCGCTGATAAAGCTTCCTCAGACAGCTCTGATTGCCCAAGCAAGCTTTCTGCATTGAGCTGAATCATGCGCCGTAACTGGTTCTCGCTAAGCCCGAGCCCTGTATCAGAACGTTGTTCCACCTCAAACGGAGGCGTTGTTAAATAAGGCGGCTGGAACTCAGCCTCTTCAACAACACCAGGTTTTTCATGCATGTCACTGGGCAACTCATCTTCGGTGCCTTGCATCACCATACGTTGCATCGCATGCAAAGATTGATGCGTTGACTCAACCAAGGCAGGTGTCACGGGGAGAGTACCTGACAGCGTTGAAGACAATGTTGATTCCAGACCATGAGACAAGTCACCAAGCTTGGTGTAACCCGCCACGCGTGCCGCACCTTTTAGTGTATGCAACAATCTTAGCACTGCATTAACGGGCTCTTGCTCGTCACTATGACTTCTCCAAATTGCTAATTGCTGTTGCATTTCCTTAAGTAAATCTGTCGCTTCTTCGACAAACCCAGCTATCAAATCCGTATCGGGCTGCGCCGACACACCGTCACCACTGCCCGACTCAACTATTTCTTCATCAGGCAGCGATAACAAATCCGATGTCTCTAGCAGGGAATCAAAATCGCCTAACAAATTCTCAGTATCTTCAATAAAATCACTGACAGAAACAGATTCACCATCAGCCACCTCATGAGTCTCTGCGAATGTTTCTATACTCACCTCAGGCACAATATCTTGCTGGGCAGTTTCGTTACGGAACAAATCTATACCCTTAAGCGATTGCTCAGCGATATTCAGGAGGCCATCGGCTGGCACTGGCATGGCATTGTCGGCATTGGTCTCTATATCAATAGAGCCTGATAAGGCGACTACAGTCTCGGCGAATTGAGGCAACACATCACAAACGAAATTCTCCGGAATATTTCCATGCTGCATAGCAAACAGAATGTCTTGCAGCCCTTTACTAATCTCGGCCTGCTTAGATAAACCTAGCAAGTCGAAACAACGTCTAACCCGGTGCAGTCTTTCATGAGCATTATTCAATAAGATATCTTGCTCATCTTGCTTGAGCCATTTTTCAATCGCTTTTTCCAATAAAGAAAGTTCCTTACGGCATTCCCTTAAAGCCTGATCGCTAGACTCATTCTTAACCTTTACCAAGCCTTCATCAAGAAGACCAGGCCCTGCGCCAAGATCGCTATCTTTTTCTCGCTTTCGGCTACGTCGGTCTCGCAAACCGTAGCGACCTAAAATACCCAATACCCTTTCACTGCGTTGATAAGCATTGGCTGCAATATGATAAAGCGCCTCTTTGGTAATCGCAGTGGGCACATATCCTTGAACAGAATCGACCGCTGATAACTGTCTAACATAACGCTCAACATGAGCTAACAATAGGCGAATAGATTGATTAACATGTGCGCAGCCTCGTTGCGAATCTATCAAAGCGGCTATGACCTCAAAGAACTGAATATGCGGCCGCTCAGATGCCGCCAAGCGCAGCTTATCGGCAATCTCAACTAAGGCATTGATTGAACCTGGGTTTTGACAATCTTGATACCAAGCAAGTAAAGCAGCTTGTAACTTGGGACCCTGACTTTCAGCAACTGCAGCGAAATTTGAGGCTGTGGCTTCAAGGTTTTGGTTAGCGGGTACGACTTCAAGGTCAATGCTATAAACCTCACTAGCGGGCATAGGCTTTTCATCGCGCAAGCCACGTAGCTTATTGATGACAGATAACAAACGGTAATTGGCGTCAGCCGTTACCACTTTATCTTCCATCGACTCAAGCAAAACACTGACAGAACTTGCTGCCATCATAAGCGCTGTCGTTTTGTTAGTACTATCTTTGTTTTTCGCTAGCTTAAACGCCATACTCGCTTCTTTCGCTAGCAATGCAGGCGTTCTATTGGCCAGAATATCTAAAGCACCGGCAACTCGCACCATTTCGTTAGCACAGTGGCTTAGCTCTTCTTCAGACAGCCATTCTTTTTTTTCTTCCACCAGAAGCCTGCAGGCCTGTAAGGACGTATTGAGTTGCTTATAAAAACTCCGGCTTTCAGGGGATAAAGCAAGTTTCGTATTCTTCATGACGACACCCCTGCTTTAGAATCAGAGGCCGACAAATTCTGCTTAGGCTGAGGAGCTTTAACATGCTCCGATGCCAGCTTATTGAGTCTTTTTATCCCTACGTCACCATCCATGGCAACCACTGCTAGACGTTGGTTACCATCTTGCAATTCATCCAAAATCAAACTGATACTCTCAGCCTGTCTCGCCTGGCTACTATCATCTTCTCCCACGGCCGCCAAGAGCTTATGGCTACATTGCTCTATGTCGGCCACTCTCGACACAACAACTTGACTAAAGTCGTTGATATCAGACGCACACTGATTATCGTTATCTCCGCTGTCTAACAATGGTGCAACGGTCGCATTCATATCTGCCAGCAAAGCTACAACATCGTTGACGATATCTCGATAACGCGCCGTTAATACCTGTAACTGCTCGACAGCACGGCGTACCGCACGGTCCCCACCTGCCCTACCAGCCAGTAATGCACTCGCATCAACGACATCCAAATTGATCCGTTGCGATAGCTCTGACAAACTTTCTAATCGATCATTGATATGTGACTGTAATTGATTAACCCTGTGTGCACCGGCTCGCATTGAATCATTTTTATTTCCAACATCAAACTGACCATTGATAGCGCTAGCGCGCTGTGATAACTCTGCCAAATGATCTTTCATCTCATTAAGATGACCACCCAACACCGCTGAGCCAGAAGTTTTTCCAGACACAATATTGTTTAACTCGGCGCTTAAACGAGCAATATCATTGGTCTGTCTATCGATAGTTGTCGCCATCTCAACATCTACCTTCATAATCCGCTCAATAACGGGTAAATAATCTGTGGCAATTTGCTTATCAATTACGCCGACATACTCAATCATGCGATTAGCCTGTACGGCTAAATGCTGGCAATCATCCGTTTTGCTACGAACAACAATACCGTGATCCCCTTCTGAAAAATTTGCCATTTGTTTCGCCACATAATCGACTTCGGATTGCAAACTTTCCTTCCCAACTTGCATTGACTCAGCATCATGGCTAGCGGTATTGAGACGCTGAAAGCCCATATAAAACAACCAAAACAATAGGGCGGAAAAAGAAAACACTAGCCATGTTTTTTCAACACTAAACCCTTGTGAAGCATATTTTTGATAAGCCACCAACTCCTGACTAGGCTTAAGTAGCAAACCGCTGTCTTCGACAAGCAGCTGCGAGGACTTATTAACTTCGCGTATTACTGACAAAGACTCAATGACCTTACGCACAGATGCCGTTAATTGGCTCAGCTGCTCTGCCACACCATCAATTTGAATAAGCAGCGATACATCAACGCCCGTCTTCTCTGCTTCTGAGATCGCCTCTTTATTGTCGGTCACCATTAAACCAACACTTTTCTCTAACAAAAATAAGTCAGATTCAATCGAACTCGAAATCGCGCTACGCGCATTGGCATCGACACCACTGAGCACCCCAGCCGTCACGGCATTGATGTTGGCTGCCATACGATGCAATATTAATCTTTGTTCTCGTAACAACTTGAGGCTGGCAGGCTTGCTAACTAAACTATGCAAACCATCAATAATGCCATCATGCTGCGTTAACACCTCCGGCAAATGCTGATCAGTCTCTTCCACCGCTGAACGAAGCGCGCTTAACTTTTCAGAATAAGACAAAAGTTCTTCAGCTGCTTCTCGAATAGGTTGCCATATCACATCAAGCTGCTGAAAACTTTGCTGCCAAGCGCCAGCTTGATTTTGCGCATAGTAGGGCCGCAGGGCATCTAATTGCTGCTGATATCTCTCGATATCTTGGCTAAGCTTTGCTAGCGCCGACAGTTTAAGTTGGCTTAGTGCCACCGCATGTCGAGATAAATGTGCTGACGAACCACTAAACGCTAGCAACTGATCCATATGGTTATTATCTAAGCGAGTTTTTTGTACAAGCCCCCAAGCGCTAAACGCTAATTGGGCCAGCAAAATTACGCATACCACTAAATGCCAACGCTTCTGGCCGGCGAAGAGAGCTAACAAATAGTGACTAAATCCAGACATGTCCAATAATGACGATAAGTTTTTTACGCACTGCCGTGTTGAGCTGATGACTCACCAGCTTCCACAGCATTGAGAAAACCAGGTTCATGGAACAAACGGCGAATATCAAATTCGTCGTAGCACTGGCCATCGGCACAACGCTGGCTAACCGTAAAACTTTCCACTTCCAATGGATAAAATGCTCGCGAACGCTCGCACGGCTGACATTCAATAACACCGATTACAGCATCCACCAGCAGACCAAAAGTGTTATCTTCGTGATTAAGCAATAATACGCGAGCGCTTTCTTGGTCTATAGCGGGCTCTAAATTGAGGTATGCACTTAAATCACTGACATTGGAAACATAACCATTGATGCTCGCTACACCGACAAACCAGGGCTGGCATTTGGGGATAGTAATAAACTTGGGCGGTGCTGTTACGCTAAGGACTTCTTTGTTTTCAATAACAAACTGATAACTAGCGCAGCGGAAGGCCACATAGAGCTCGCCATTATCATATTCGTAGCGATCGCTCTTACGGCGATCTTGGTAACTACGTCTTTCCTCCATCACTAAGCCTCATCTATGCCAGAGTGTTTACCATCGGAATAGCGCTTAACGATCGCTAGTAGTTCATCGCGACTAAACGGCTTGACCAAATAGTCATCAGCTTGCACTACCCGGCCTCGGGCGCGATCAAACACGCCATTCTGGGCAGACACCAAAACCACGGGGATATCACCACAAGCCTCGCTTTGCTTAATCAGCACACAGGCCTGATAACCATCAAGTCGCGGCATATTGACATCTAACAGCACCAACTCTGGCTTTTCGTCGATAACCTTGGCCAACACGTCAAAACCATCATCAGCCGTGACAACACGACAGCCCAGCGCACCAAGTAGCGCATTGACGCTATGGCGTATCGTTTGGCTATCATCGGCGACCACCACGGTAACCCCGTCAAATGGTCTTGATCCTTCAGTCATCCCCAAGCATGCCTCGTTACAATACCTTAGATAACTATGTCGGCAGCTAAGCCATAAGCATTACCTATGCCACAGCATAATTTAGAGGATTTTCATACTCTTAGCGCAAATTTTGCACTGTAAGTACACTTCGCCTAAAGCGACAGATCAGCTACACTATCTCTCCACCCCATGCAGACCGAAGCCAATGAGTATTGAAAATCTCCATGCCGTGCCTAATTTGACCACTGTTCAAACCGGACCGTTGCGAAAAATCGAGCAACATCTGCTCGATCATCAGTCTGCCATTGAGAACTGGTTTCGCAACCAATGGCGCAAAACCCCTGCGCCCTTCTACGCTTCTGTCGATTTGCGTAATGCCGGGTTTAAGCTAGCGCCCGTTGATACCAACCTTTTCCCGGCAGGCTTTAATAACCTCAATTCAGCTTTTATGCCACTCTGTATTCAAGCCACACAATCGGCGCTTGAACACATATGCCCTGACGCCAATCGCGTGGTTATTGTTCCAGAAAACCATACTCGCAACACCGCCTACTTGGAGAGCCTGGCCATGTTGCAAGAGATTTTGACCAAAGCCGGCTACGAAACCAAAATTGGCTCGATTAATCCTGAACTCGACTCAGCACAAACACATAAGCTCGAATCAGGCCGGCAGATCACCCTACACCCATTACAACGCCACGGTGACAAAGTCGGTATTGACGACTTTCTGCCCTGTGTGGTGCTACTAAATAACGATCTATCCAGTGGTCAGCCAGAGATCTTGCAAGGCATTGAGCAAACTATTATTCCACCCATGCGCTCAGGCTGGGCTCATCGTCTTAAATCCGGACATTTCGGTCATTACGAGCAAGTAACCGAAGAATTTGGCCAACAGACAAGTATCGACCCTTGGCTCATCAACCCGCTCTTTACCACCTGTGGCGAAATCAACTTTATGAAGCGCGAAGGCGAGGACTGCATCGCCCATAATGTCGGTAATTTACTCGAATCAATTCAGGCGAAATATGACGAATATGATATAAAAGAACCACCGTTTATCATCGTCAAAGCCGATGCCGGCACCTATGGCATGGGCGTGATGACTATCAACTCTATAGAAGAAGCACGCGAGCTAAACCGCAAACAACGCACCAAAATGTCCAAAACCAAAGGTGGCCAGGCGGTATCAAAGGTTATCTTGCAAGAAGGGGTGTATACCTTCGAGAGCTGGGGCAGCGAACAAGCTGTCGCTGAACCCGTAGTCTATATGCTCGATCACTTTGTTGTCGGGGGTTTTTATCGCGTTCACACTGGGCGCGGGCGCAATGAGAACCTAAATGCACCCGGCATGCATTTCGAACCGCTCGCCTTTGCCGAGCCTTGTAATTCACCTAACGAAAATATGCCGCCTGACGCTTGCCCCAACCGTTTTTATGCTTATGGTGTCATTGCTCGCCTGGCTTTATTGGCTGCTGCACGTGAGCTAGACGAACTTAAACGCGACAACCAAGAATCATAATAAAGCCAGTCGAAATATGACTCATACACTCGGGGTAGTAATGGACCCCATAGACACCATTAATCCGGTTAAAGACACGACTCTGGCCATGTTGCTAGAAGCCCAAGCGCGCGGCTATACCATCCGCTATATCGAACAAAGTGATATTTCTATTCGAGACGGCATTAGCTATTGCAATAGCCAGAAACTACAAGTCGCCGACGATAAACATAACTGGTTCGAACTTAGCGATCCGCAAACCCATGCTTTACACGATCTCGATGTTATTCTAATGCGCAAAGACCCGCCTTTCGACATGGAATATATCTACAGCACCTACGCATTAGAACTTGCCGAGCAACGCGGTTGCCTAGTAGTTAACAAGCCGCAAAGTTTGCGCGATGTTAGCGAAAAAGCCTTTATATCCTGGTTTCCGCAATGCTGTGCAGCAACACTGATCAGTCGTAATCCACAGCAAATTCGTGATTTTATTGATGAACAACAACGCGCCGTGGTGAAACCACTCGACGGCATGGGTGGAGAATCGGTCTTTGTCACCAGTGCTGATGACAAAAACAAAAACGTCATTATCGAAACAGTCAGTCGAAACGCTACACGAAGTGTCATGGCGCAAAAATTTATTCCAGAAATTAGTGCTGGCGATAAACGCATACTGGTTATCGATGGCGAACCCATTCCTTACGCGCTTGCGCGCATACCCACCGAAGGCGAGAGCCGCGGCAATCTCGCCGCTGGCGGAAGTGGCGAAGGTGTGGCACTCAACGAGCGCGATCAATGGATATGCCAACAAGTTGGGCCCGAGCTAAAACAACGCGGTTTACTCTTCGTCGGCCTCGATGTTATTGGTGATTACCTAACAGAAATTAATGTCACCAGCCCAACATGCGTGCGCCAATTGGACGCCATATACAATATTAATATCAGCGCCACATTATTTGATGCCATCGACAAAAAGCTGGCTTAGATCCAAGCCATTACGCGCCATCGTACTGAGCTTTGCGCTACTAGGCGTTATTTTCGCTTGCAGCAAAAGCAGCGAAGAAACCATCTACCAAAGCCAAATATTTGCCTTTGGCACCCTGGTAGAAATTAGCCTATTCGACATAGACAGCCAGCAAGGCGATGAGCTCAGCGCCGATCTACGTAATATGATGGAAGACTTCCATCAACACTGGCACGCTTGGGAGCCCGGTGCACTAAATACAATTAATCAGTCACTTAGCCAAACCGGGCATAGCAAAATCGCCCAAGAAGATGCAGAACTGATTGAACAAGCTCTCACCCTCGCCAAACGTAGTAAGGGACTATTCCACCCAGCCATAGGCAAACTTAGCGCTTTATGGGGCTTTCATAGCGAAGAAACACCTACGACACCACCCAGTGATAGCGACATAAAAGAAGTATTGAGCCTGATACCCACGCTAGATAAATTCAATATTGAAGGCGATAACATCAGCGTAGCCA
>CAYUVE010000015.1:0-23013 GCA_964447985.1 uncultured Thiotrichales bacterium | reverse complement strand
AAAACCCAAAAAAGACAGCCGCTGAACCTGAAGGGATGTCTTCGTTCTTCGCAAAAAGATACTTGAACATGGGACCTGTGCTCCGTTTTAAGACTTATACTTGAAAATTAATTATTAATGTATCGACTAACGTGCTAGAACTAAGTTCGCCCTAGTGCTTACCCGGCATCATCAGATACCAAGCAAACCACATGCTAGAGAACGCTAGTACGATACAAAAAACAGTTGCGATAATTGTAACCATGGTTATTCCTCTCTTGGACTGCGCTAGCGTTAAGCCGCTGCGCGAGCTTGAGCTTCTAGAATACCGTGACGTTTCGCGGCAATCATCATAATAGCCATAAACGCTACGCCAAACACGATCATGCACCAGTTTATAAAACCCATGAAAGTCGTTGGATCGTAGGCTTGACCGTCCCAACCGCCCCAGTCATCAAAGCGACCACGGCCTAAGGCACACATGAGAGCTGCTCCAAACACACTACCGTTACCCATACCAGTGGTAATACCGGCGATTGCGCTCACCCAAAAAGTTTTTGAATATGGCAATAAATTGTCCATATTAACTCCTCATTTTCACACCGTCAGCAGACGTGCTTTGGTGTTGTTGTAATTTGAATTTGCTGGCAGCCAGAAGGGAAATCGGGACTACCCTACAAAAAAGTCGGGGAATGTTCACATAACGCACCTTTTGAGTCAAGTCCTGATCCACTTTGAACCGAAAATGAACAGATAGTTCATTGCGTATGATTTAGTTTAAAATGCCAGTAATTCAACTAATTAGCGTAATACTATGGCTTACCCAACTTGGATATCCGGAAAAGAAATCATCCTTTATCTTATTGCTATCGCTACCGGGCTTTTCATAGCCGGTTATTCGGTACATATGCTCATTGGTGGCTTGGTCAGTCCAACTACCGAGAAGATCATTATTATCGCCGTCTGCACGATTGGCGCGATTGTGATCGGCTTTATGGCCTATGACGTCAAAAAGCAACGCGAGAAGCAGAACTAAGCGCCAAACAAGTCATGACAGCGCGCCTACAGCCGCCTGTTGAGGATTATTTGTAAATACGTAGACTGGCTAAGGCGTCGTCGTAAACCGCGTCTGACTCAAATTGGCCGCGATGAAAAACATATTGGCGTTTCTTGCCCGACATATCGAGCCCTGTTAGACCAAACGATTTGCCTGCATAGTCAGAAAAAAAACGAACATCTTTTACCAGCGATATCTGCTGGCTATTTTTCAGCTCTACGGCAACATGCTGCTTACTGACGCTCAGCGTAGTCGCTGAACTCGGCAACAACATCAAACGCCCTGCGAAAATACGATTAAAGCCAATAAATGCGATGAATGATGCGAGAAACATCAACAAGTAAGAAAATACTTGGTTGTTCTGATACCACAATACTAACGAATACCAGCCGAGTAACACTACAACAGGCAAATAAAGCAAAGAGTCCCAGGCGGCGCCACGTTTATCGGGCGTCAAAACATAACGGTTTTTCGCCACAGACTAACCTTTTTCGCCAACCAAGGTCTCTGCAAGCAGAATATCCATCTCGCCGTATAGCATACGGCCAGGACGCTTAAATTTGACCTGCTTATCCGGCCCTATCAGGAACGTCCATGGGTCACCCTGCACGCCGAAGGCGGTAAACGCCTCAGGGTTTTGGTATTGATCCATGTGCAAAAACAAGACATCATCTTCGTACTTGTTTAGAACAGCCTTCAACATTTGCAACTGCTTATCACATACCGTGCAGTGGCCAGGTGTCGCAAACTCAAGCAAGATAGGCTTACCCTGCTCAAGCGCCTCATCGATAGACAACTGATACATACGTTCATCAGGATGGCGATAAGTGGTAATACGACTAAAATCACCACCGACGTCAGCTAAGGTTTTGGTTTTCAAAGAAGGCGCCATCGCCCCAACTTTTAATGCACCCTCAGGCGCTATCTCACAGCCAGCAATACTCAAGACGACAAAAGTAGCGAGCAAAATATTTGTTAAAAATCTCATGTCTACTCCTTGGCCTGCGCAGCAACTGGAACGTCTCTTTCCCAACCAGCGCAAGTGCGAAAAATGTTATAGCCCCATATACAATTGGCTAAAAGCACCAGGGTACCAAACACACCCATGGCTGCCATCCAAGGCTTAACGAGCTCTTCCACCTCATCGGGAGATGAAACCAGGCTGGCCTGTCCGCCTAGAATACCTGCAATAGTGAAAAGCATCACCATACCAATCAGGCCTATATTATGAATCCAAAAATGCACTTTGACTAATTTGAAGCTATAGATCGAGCGCTTAACTAAACGCGGCACAAAAAAGTAAACCGATGCGAAGATCGCCATCTCCACCCAACCCAGTAAGTTGATATGCGCATGAGCCAAGATAATTTTATCGCCATGAGCGCGATAATCAATAAAATGACGCGCTTCAGGCAAACCGCCCATTATTACGCCCCAAGAAAAACCAATAATACTGTAGATGATACAAGCGTAGAGAAACCATAATGTATAGCGCGTGTATTCAGTATCGACTTCCCAAGCAGGATAATTATTGTTAGACATTATTTATCAATCTCTTTAGGGCCAGCCGGACCATGATCTTCATCAAAATCCTTAGTCCTGACATCATCATATTTTTCTTTCCAGCTATCAGGTGCCCAAATACTCAACATACTCTCGATAAATGGCGAATGACCTTCTGGCGGCCTCGGCGCAACCGAGGAACCGGTATCGGCGCGTAATTCAGATAAGAAAATCGCAATTCGCTGACGATCTTGTTCAGACAGCTCTGCAACATACGCAGCCTCTTTACCTAAACCATGATCAATAGTGGCGGCTTTATAACTTTCCCGATAAATCGGCTCCGGATCACTTAAAAACTGCATAATCCATTCTTGGCTACGACGTGAGCCGATACCATCTAAAGTCGTTTGGCCACCCATACTGGTGCCAGCCTTCATCGCCCTATGGCATGCAGCACAACGATTATTTTTAAACAGTAAGTGTCCTTCGTTGCCCGCTTGTGACAAATCAAAATTGGTGCGATTTTTAAAAATTTGCTTATCGGAGGTTAAACGATAAGTTTCCAACGCCGCGTAACCAATGATTGCAAACAACATAAAAACGCCGGCAATACCAAACAGTATTTTTTCTCCGCGTTTTAAGCCCGATTTTGTCGCCATGGATAGTCTCGTGATAATTAAAAAAAGTAAGGGGTGGACAAGCCACCCCTTACTTAGTTCAGGTCTTTCTGATACCGACCGCCTAATGGCAGTACGGTAGTAGCCTATTATTGCTTAGTGGTAAGGCGTGTGACGTTGAGGCAAACGTGAGTTACCCATGCTGTAGGGTGATGCCTCTTTGGTTGCCAAATATGCTGAAACATTGTTGATGTCTTCATCAGACATATTCTTCGCAACATTACGCATTGCTGCATGAATGTCATTAGCCCGACTACCATCACGCCACTTCTTCATTTGCGCGACAAGGTAAGTATATTTCTGCTGACCAATCATCGGGAACATCGGATCAACACCACGACCATTGTAATCATGGCAAGAACGACAAGCTGCTACATTTTTCTCAGGAATACCGTGATTAACAATCGCTTTACCCAAATAGGTTTCACCGACTGCAACGCCATTAGCCTTTAGCGTGTTGAGATCAGAAACCGATGCATCAACGGTATCTCTGTCATGCTGCCATTCGGCAATGTAAGCGGCAAGATCAAGACGCTCCTGAGCAGTCAAACCTTTAGCATTAGCGTTCATGATGTACATGGTGGTGTCTTCACGCTTATCGTTAGCATAGTCTTCCAACTGCTTAGCAATAAACTGAAAGATTTGGCCTGCTAGACGTGGCGTACCTAAGTCGTCACTACCCATACCATCGGGCATGTGGCAACCAGAACATGCTGGTACGACAACATCACCTTCCGCCTTACCTTCGTTATAAATCCGCTCACCGTTTGCTATATCAACACTAATACCACCAGCAACCACAACAGTACTTGCTGAAAATGCCAATGCAAACAGCGAACCCAATGCCAATTTACTTGAGTAACGCATTACAACACCCTCCAAAAAAACGTGTCGAGACCGGAAAACGGTCTTTGTATTAATTTATTGTCCTGTGACTATCGCAAGCAGAAAATGTTTCCGCACGCGGTAGCCAATAATTCAGTATGTAAATGTGGTGAGCAAATACCCACCCTGGCTAGCTTTAAGAACTTTTCTTAAGCAAGAACCAAGCGAAACCCCAAGCTAAAGGGAACCAAATCGCATAAAGAATAACTACACCAGCAGTATCAAGCATGGCTTACTCCGACTATTAAGACCAAATTACGAATAAAACGGGCGACTATATACCACGGCGAGAGCACTCAGCGCAAGTTCAGCTAACCATGTCTAGGCCACAGTTTGGCGGCTTTTTAAGCCTCACAAATGAATCTAAGCGACTGATTTTAAAAATAAAAAACCAATTAACTTTGGAGACACATTGTGCTTATTAAAAAGCCAGCTAGGCTTGCCAGAGATGACCACCGTGACAGAATCCGGTATGCTCCGCAGCCACCTAAGCGGGGCCGATTGTAAGCCAATATGAATGATCAGATCAAACGACGCCTAATTGTTATCGCCACTCTAGTTGTCTGGGGCGGCCTTATCCTCTGGTTCAAACTTGTTCAGTTTAGCCCGTATGGCATGGAAGAAGGCGCCGCTCGTGCTTTACTCTTGGTATGGTCGCTTGTTGAACGCGTTCACACTAGTGTCGTCTTCCTTAATACCCCAGATTTTCGCGCTCTGATATTTGTTCCCCTGGCACTATATTGGACGGGTAGCCTGTTTGCCGCCAAGATTTTCAGCATGCTGACATTGTTTGCCGCCATGCTGTTCTTATACCGCTGGACCAAACAACGCGTCGACGCCGAAGTCGCCATGATCGCCAGTGGTTTGCTACTTATCGCCCCAATTAGCCTGCAGCAAATCGATGCAATGGGTAGTGGTGTGACATTATTACTACTGTTTGGTCTCGGACACTGGCTTGATCAGCGCATACGGGCCAAAGAAAAACTGCTCACCGCTTGGTATTTCGTACACATAATCGTTATTGCGGCAGTCATCAGCATACACCCGATTGGGCTCGGCTACGCTCTCGGCATACTGTGGTCATGGCATCGCCAGCCGATTTCAGCCGGCATGAAAAAACAAATGCTTATCGGTGTCGGCCTGAGTGCCGTTTTTGTCGGTTTACTGCAAGCTGGGTGGATACACATCAACTGGCTGGCCAACCCTATCACCGTACTCGGTAATGCGCTGCTGGGCACAGAAGACCACGACAGCGGCGGTATCTGGTTTGCCGGTATTGCTGCGTTGCTTATTTTCATCGTCGTCGTCTTACGCGCGCGCAAACAAGTTTTAAACGATGGCTTGGCAAGCTGCCTCGCGCTCTGCTCGGTAATTGGATTATTGTCTGCCGACCAAGCTTGGGCTTTGATCTTTATTACTACTATTCTCTATCTCGGCACAGAGCAGCTAATTCGCGCGCAGAAATTCGGCATGAGCGGCTTTCTAGCGCAACGTGGCTTAGCTTTAGCCCTGCTATTTATTATTGCCTTTGTCTTTATGCAGGCTGACAAAGTTCACCATTCAGCCTTAGCGCGATCAGACTTTGGCCATAACGACCGCTTGATCGAGACCCTGGTCAACTCAGTTAATGAAGAAGAAAAACTTCAAGTCAGCAGCCAATGGCCAGGACGCACCATGCTCGCCCTAAAACAGGCAGCATTCCCACTACCTCCGGCGATAGACGATGATGAAAAATTTCTGGAGGTAACCACGGGACTCACACACATCATCTTTGACCACACCAACAGCCAGAATACAGCGCTAGCGAGACAAATCGCACGCCTCAGCGGAAGCATGAGAACCGTGTCTCGCGAACCGGGTGGTGTGATTATCGAGGTTGAATCAAGCGAGAAAGAATAAGCTAACGCTGGCAGCTACTGCAGTAAACCGTCGCACGCTGAGCGATACGCTTTAGCTTCAGTACATCACCGCACACTAGACAAGGCTGGCCCTCGCGGCCATACACTTTATGCTCAAACGCAAAATAGCCTGGCTTACCGTCGCTATTTACGAAATCTCTTAAGGTTGAACCGCCACTATCAATCGCCGCCTGCAAAACCTGCTTAATTTTGATAACTAAAATTTGATACCTGTCTAAAGACACACGGCCTGCTGCTCGCTGCGGTAATATCCCTGCCATGAATAATGACTCATTGGCGTAAATATTACCGACGCCGGCAACGACTTTACTGTCCATAATGTAATTTTTAATCGGTCCACGACGGCCACGCGAGCGTTGATAAAGATAATCAGCATTAAATTCATCTGACAATGGCTCTGGGCCAACATTAGCTAACAATGGGTGCTCAGCGCTCCCCACTGGCAACCACAATACACTACCGAAACGACGTGGATCATGGAGTCGCAAACAACCGGAAGCAAACACTACATCAACGTGATCGTGCTTGGTCGCGGCTAAACCATCATTAACGTAACGTAGGCTGCCCGACATACCCAGATGCAGCATTAAGGCACCGACTTCGGTCTCAAGCAAAAGATACTTGCCACGTCGTACCACCTGCTCCACGACCTGGCCGCAGAGCTTATTGGCCAAGCCTCTTGGCACGCCATAACGCAACTTGCTATTGCGCACGACAACATCTTCAATGCGATGCCCTTCTATATGCGGCGCAATACCGCGTCGCGTGGTTTCAACCTCAGGTAATTCTGGCAAGTCTTTTCTCTCCTAAGAACGACGACGCCACCAAATAAAACCACCAGCAATCAACAATAATGCGGGTATGGCAATAAAAAAACCTATGGCAATAATCTGAGACTGCAATAACGATAAGTCTAATTCTCGATCACCGCGATCCGGGGACGGAATATCGATAAGATGGTCATCACTACTTAGCCAATTGACTATACGCGAACCCAACTCGATATTACCGGCGTTACCGATATATTGGTTAGCAATAAAATCACCATCCCCCATAACGATAATTCTCTGGTTCTTAGTCAGACTTTCGCTGGTTGTTACTTCTCGTTGCAATGCCACACCAATGCTAATAGGGCCGGCTCTATCAGCATCATCTAAACGCACATTGCCAGATAACTCACCGCGCTCCAACCAACTTTGTTCGCCACTCAATAATAAGGCCTGTTTTTGCCAACCGTTATCTTCGCCATGAATCAACACGCCCGTTGCCTGAGGAAACAATGTTGTTGCCTCAAATTGATTTAATATCGGGTGCGCAGGATAACGAGTAATAATCGTGAAAGTCGGATTGTCTATACCAACCAAGCGCGCCAAGGGATCAACAATGGTGGCACCATCAATTGCTAAACCTAAACTTTCAGCCATCAACTCAAGACCGACATCATCCCCGGGCTCAGCCAGCCAAAGTAGATTACCGCCAGCGGCTATATACCGGTTAACATGCGCCACTTCACCAGGCAACCAATCTAGCTGCGACCCAGCAATCACAGCTAATGTAGTATTACTCGGCAAGCCCGCTGTTTCCGTTAGGTTTGCATTAGCAACATTAAAACCCTTCTTCTTGAGCTCATCCACCCATAAACCGAGATCATGATTAGCATTGCCGGTAGCACTACGTTCGCCATGACCCGTAATAAAAACCAGCCAACGATCGGCTTGCCGCGATAATCGATGCAAGGCATTGGTAAAGTCTTGCTCTCTCAAAGACTTTACATTTTGCTTGGCACCATCCAAGGTAAGCAACATTTCGCCATCAACGGTAATATTAAAATCGCGCACCTGTTGCGGCTCAGCATCGGGATCAATAAACGATAAAACGATATCTGTCTTATTACGTTGGTAACGCTTTACAAGCGTAATAATAGCTTTGCGCACGGCATCATTGTTTTCACGCACATAGGCATCGATATGCAATGTGGAATTTATCTGCTGCACTACTGCGATACTTTCAGCAGATAAGGTATTAGTCTTTGCTTGGGTCCAATCAAACTGCGTATCGCTACGCAAGACCAACCAATAGGCTACGACAACTAGTGCCAAGACAACAACAAACGTAAATACGGCTTGTATGTGACGCTGCATGTTTTTAGCCATAAACGCGCTCAACATACAATCGCCGTATTGTTAGCAATAAAAACATCAGCGTTAGCAATAAAAAATAGGCCACGCTATGCAAACTTATTAGGCCACTAAGCAAGGCTTGATAGTGATGACTCATAGATAAATGACTCAAGATACTGACACCACTTTCTACCTCTGAACCACTGTCAATAATCCACAGCAACAAGACGATAACAAAGCTGGAAAAAGCCGCAATGGCTGGTTGATTAGTTACAGCGGACATAAACAAACCAATAGCTGCAACAACCATGATAAACAGCCATAACGCTAATAAAGCTGCAACGATATGGCCAAGATCCAGCATCGTCCCCATTGATAAGGACACAGACATCAGTGCAAGCATCAGCCACAACAATAAAAAGAATAGTACTAGCGCTAAGTATTTACCCAATACGATACTCGTCATCGACACAGGCGAGCTCATTAATAACATTCGCGTTTGCATACGCTTTTCATCACTAAGAAAACGCATGGTGATTAGCGGTATGACAATCATTAATATGGTCGGCGCATTTAGCAAGGTTTTAACGACCACTAATAAGGTTGCGCCTGGCGCCTCAGGTTTTAAGGCCAGTTCTTCTTGACCGGCAATAAAAGCGTCTATATTTAATAGAAATATATAAGCCAACAGTAGTTGTGCTAACGCTAATACCACCCAAGCCAAAGGTGAAAAAAATAAGCTGCGCAATTCGTGGCGCGCTATCACCGAGATCATTATTCTGGTTCCTTACAGTCCGCCATATCGACAAACAACTGTTCTAAATCAACCGTCTGATGAGACAACTCGTAGAGGCGCAAATGCTTGGATACCGCATATTCGGCAACACGCTCTGCCGGGTCATTATCGGCATCGATGGCCAAACGATAACGCCCCTCACCTAGGGGCTCGATACTTTGCACGCCTGCTATGGCAGACAGTTCAGACAAATCAGGCACTTGACGCAAGCCTAACAGCAAACTCTTTTTGGCTAGCCGCATTGATAAGGTAGTGGTATCAGCACTAAACACTAATCGACCATGATTAAGTATTTGCACACGATCACAAACCGCTTCGACTTCTTGCAGAATGTGCGTTGACAAAATTACACCATGATCTTGCGCCAATTCCCTTATCAAGGCACGAATCTCACGTAGCTGCACTGGATCAAGGCCAACTGTTGGCTCATCAAGCACGATTAGAGCAGGCATGTGGATAATGGCCTGAGCAATACCAACACGCTGCTGATAACCCTTTGATAATTGACTGATAATCTTGTGCCCGACTTCACTTAGACCACAGCGTTGCTTTGCTTCGACTAAACTTTGCTGGCGGCGATTTTTGCTAATACGCCGCAAACCTGCACAATAAAGCAAATATTCATCGACTTTAAGATCGCGATACAAAGGCGGATGCTCAGGCAAATAGCCCAGTGCTTGCTTAGCTTTAATAGCGTTTTTAACAACGTTATGACCGGCAACGTATATCGCGCCGGCAGAAGGCGCTAATACCCCACAAAGCATATTCATGGTGGTAGATTTACCCGCTCCATTTGCACCAAGAAACCCTAGCACCTCGCCCTTATTAAGATGAAATGACACATCACTGACAGCAGCCAAGCCATTATAATCTCGACTAATATTTTCAACGCTAACTAGATTTTGCTTTTCCATAAATGCCTTTATACATGACAGCCATGTTGCTAGCCGCTATGATTCTCGCTCGGAATCATTTAAAGATATATAGAAACTAACATTGCCTGAAAAAAACATCCACATTATTGGTATCGACAGTGGCGGCACCTTTACCGATTTTATTTATTACGACGGTAGCAAACTTTATAGCCACAAAATTTTATCAACGCCCAAGCAACCTGAAGCGGCTATTATTAATGGCTTGCAACAACTTCGCACGATGCACGGATTAGAGCTTGAAGACTGCGATATTATTCACGGTTCTACCGTGGCCACCAATGCCGTGCTCGAAAACAAAGGCGCTCGCACAGCCTTTGTGACCAATCGCGGCTTCGCCGATATGTTAACCATCGGCCGCCAAGCACGCGACGAACTCTACGCGCTAGAACCCAAAGCGCCTCCCATTCCGGTTGCCAGAGACCTTTGTTTTGAAGTGAATGCCCGCATTGATGCAAGCGGTAATATTATTTCGGCGTTTAGTTCAGACGACCTAGAACATTTAGAAAAAGCTATTGCCGCCGCAGACGTCGAAGCCGTTGCCATCAATCTATTATTTTCGTTTATTGATAATAGTGATGAAAAAAAGATCGCCGCTTCGTTACCGAAACACTTGTTTATCACCTGCTCAGCGGATGTTTTAGCAGAATACAAAGAATACGAGCGCGGCATCAGCACCTGGCTTAATGCGTGTGTTGGCCCGGTGATTAAACGCTATTTATCCAAGCTCAGTCAGTCAGTAAACGCCAACAGTATCAGTATTATGAAAAGTTCTGGCGGTACGGCTGCTATCGATCATTGCGCTAACAACGGTGCGCAATTATTACTATCAGGCCCTGCCGGTGGACTCATCGCCGCGCGTTATATCGCTCAACAATGTCATCACGATAAAGTCTTAAGCCTCGATATGGGCGGCACCTCAACTGACGTTGCCCTAATTGATGGCGATCTACAACTGACCACTGAAGGACGGATTGGCCCTTACCCTTTGGCGATCGCCAGTGCTGACATCCATACCATAGGCGCTGGCGGTGGCTCCATCGCCTGGATCGATGCAGGCGGTGTGCTACAAGTTGGTCCACAATCAGCCGGTGCTGATCCTGGCCCAGCATGCTATGGCAAAAGTGGCATGCGCGCGACGATTACTGATGCCAATTTGGTACTGGGTCGGCTACCGCGCAGCTTACAGCTCGCTAGCGGCCTAAAGCTAGACTTTGACGCAGCATTTAACAGTATAAAAAACCTTGCCATAGCTTTAGGCTTAAGCATTGAGGATACTGCCGCAGGCATTATCAGCATTGCCGAAGAACATATGAGCAATGCATTACGCAAAATTTCTATTCAACGTGGTCACGATCCACGCCAATTTGTTTTAGCTTCTTTTGGTGGCGCAGGTGGTTTGCATATATGCGCGCTAGCTGACGCATTGCAAATGCATCAAGCCATTATTCCCAATCATGCCGGCGTGCTTTCGGCCTTCGGCATGCTAGTCGCGGCAAAAAAAATTCAGCTTTCTCGAACCTTACGGCACAGCAATACACTTGACGAAAGCCAAATAGAACAGGCTTTCAATAAGCTTGTGGAGCAAGCATCAAATGAACTTTGCCAACAAGGCGTTGTGAAACAAGATATCAAAATCAGCTATAGCGTTGATATGCGTTATGTCGGCCAATCTTTCACACTTAACATTGATTGGCTCGGTCTTGCACAATCTAAAGAACTTTTCAGCCGGAAACATAAGCAACAATATGGTCACGAGCTGGAAAATGCGGTAGAACTTGTGACGGTACGTGCATCAGCGAGCGGCCCGACACGGGAGCTAAATTTGATTAGCGCTAAAACCCATAACAAAACAAGCAATCCATGCGGCGAAAGCAATGTCTATAACATCGATGCACCCGTACCGATATACCAACGTGAGCAGCTAAGTAGCGAACACAATATTTTGGGACCAGCGATTATTGCTGAACAAGTCACCACCAGTTATATCGCACCCAGCTGGCAGGCCCTACCTGATGAATATGGCAATATTCATCTATCAAAGATATAACGACATACTACTTCTGCGGTAAAACAAACTCCGCGCTATTCTCTGTTCTGACTGACGATGACGAAATACCAGTACCAAAATTAAAGCTGGTAAAGAAACTACCAACATTAATCTCACCACCAGCGTCCACTTGTATATCCAGGGGCTCGTCAAAAGAGCCCAATGCACCACAGGCTTCACCGCCATCACAAACCGAGAAATCATTATCGTTGTCTGTGCCGGTAAAAAGCATATAAGTATCTGCTGGCACGTCATCAAAACGGAAATCGTAACGACCATTATTTGGCCGAACAGCGACCGCTCGAATAGCATTGGTACCTGTGGCACTAATCAGCAAGACAAACTGAACCCCGGCATTAGCTGAATCTTGTTGTCCAAATTGGGGGATCTGAATTAATACCGGCACATTAATATCACCGGCATTCGATGAAAAAGAAATGGTCGCCGTCATGGTTCCAGGGTTGGCTAATAAAGGGCTGTTACGGTCAGCGCTTATGGTATAAATCCCTTCACCACCTGCAGGCACATTAATGGTTAACCAACCGCCAGAGTTCTCTGAAAATGAGTTCACGACCAAATCGCCACCACCGACATTTTGAACATTAATTTCAGCGACGGTATCGCTAAGACCAAAATTAATTCCACTCGGTGCCACTGATAAAAGTGGGTTTGACAATGACACACCTTGCGCGGCTAACACGGCTTTATTAGCGTTAATTAAACCGAAACCAAAACTATCATCTCGGCCTGGTACACCAATATCGTCAGTTAATTCTCCAGCTGAAAGCAAAGTGTCAAACTGACTTGGGGTCAGACTCGGACGCACTGATTTCATTAACGCCGCAACCGCTGAAACATGCGGTGCTGCCATTGACGTTCCTATTAAATAGCCAAAGCTATTACTTACATTTTGATTAGCATCCTCATCACCAATAGTGCTAAACACCGCATCAATTAAACCATCGCCATCAACATCTGTGGCCTCGCCACCCGGCGCTGAGACATCAATCGTCGGCCCAAAGCTTGAGTAATTAGCTAGATTACGGCTAATGTTTGCAGCACTTACCGAGACCACGCCGTTATTGGCAGCCGGAAACTGAGGTGCGCTACTAGAAAAATTACCTGCCGCGGCAACAAGAATGACACCAGCATTACGTGCTGCGTCGATGCACAATTGGAAAGCCTGAGAATTTCCCGAGGAGCCGAGACTCATATTGATTACATCAGCGCTAACTGACGGCAAAAGTCCTGTCGCATTTTGTAGGCCCGCCGCAAAAAGCACTGCTTCGCAAATATCATCTGCAGCTCCACCTTCTGTACCTAAAACACGCAACGGCATCACATTGATATTGCTAAAAAAGCTAGCACCTGACACACCAAAACTATTGTTAGCAATCGCCCCTACCGTTCCCGACACATGGGTACCGTGATAACTGCTAAACCCAGGCAATAGACTATCACCTGGGTCATTTGGATCAGGGTCGCGGCCATCACCATCATTAGCAGACACCAAGCGGGAAACAAAATCATAGCCAGGCAATAAATTACCAGCCAGATCCGGATGTGCGGTCAAAACACCCGTATCAAGAACGGCTACAACCGCTCCACTTCCTCCCACTGCTTGCTGCCAAGCTTGGGGTAAATTAATCAATGGGTAATGCCATTGCCGAGAAAAGAACGTATCATTAGCCGTTTCAAAAGAGCGGTAAATATAGTTAGGCTCAACATATTCGAATTCTGCATGTTGCTGCAATGCTTTTATTGCAGTTAGCGTTACCGCCTTATCGCTAATCTGTTTAGTAGCGTATTTATCATCTGACTTGGCGAGCCCCATTTTATTAGCTACTTGGTCTATGTTACGCATTGTGACTTTGGCGTAAAGCCGATGCGACATCACTTTCATATCCATTGCCATCGTATCCAGCTCGGTACGCATGGCAACTTCGCTAGAATAATCACTCAACCCCAGCAACAGCTCTTCTTGCCTAAAGTCTGTACTCAAACGTAAATTTGCAGAAGAAAACGTTGCTGCGCAAGGCAACGACGTAACAGAAAGCGTATAGTTTGAAGCGCCGCGCAAAATGTTCGCGCGGACAAAGTGCCTACCTCCTGCGACATTTTCGACACACTCACCGCGAGCATTATTCATCGATTGATCAACAACAACTTGATTATCATCAAAAAGCGTTAGATCAATGTCATTATTAGCTGCTGACTCTGCCATGATCAAAGTTATACTCTGGCCAGCAACAAGATTTATTTCAAAAAAATCGTTGATATCACCGGCATTGAAAGAACGACCGGTAGCACCTTGGCCAGGCTGGTTCAGATAACCGCCTAAGATAGAAAAATTAGTCAGAACTTGTGCTGAGTTAAAGCTATCATTTTCTGCAAATGGCGCCAGAGTATCGTTAACATCACTATCGACATCGGAATTACTGGCTGCCAGTACAGAACCGATAACCGTCGCAGTATCTGACTGGACTGGGGAACCCTCCACATTCTGAGCACTACCTCCGCCGCCTCCGCCACAGGCAGAAAGTAAAACACCCATAAGAAAAAGCGAACCCAGTGAAATACTATCGCGACGCATCTAGAACACCCTTATTAGCAACACACCACTATCCAAGACTATAAATAGAAATTATTACAGGATCATCACTCAACAGAACTGATGTAATGGTGAATATCTCTATTACACAGACCATCATCTTTGGGGTCTTGTCGCCCCTTGCTCAATTATAAATTCTACACTACAGCAAAAATACCGTCGCTAAACCGAGAAAAACCAAAAAACCTACGACATCAGTGACGGTTGTCAGCAATACGCTACCACCTAATGCTGGATCAGCACCCATACGACGTAGCAATAATGGTATGGCGACCCCAGCTAGCGCAGCAACAATAAGATTCAATACAAGTGCGACAGCGATAATGGCACCGATTTCATAATCACCAAACCAAAACAATACTATCGCCGTCACCACCGCCGCCCATAACAAACCGTTAAGAATGCCAACGGCCATTTCTTTACGTAGTAAACGCAAAGAATTACTGCTACCGACTTGATCCATAGCCAAACCTCTAATCACCAAGGTCAGCGTTTGACTGCCGGCAATACCACCCATACTGGCAACGATAGGCATTAATACTGCCAAGGCG
The DNA here is from genome assembly GCA_964447985.1 of uncultured Thiotrichales bacterium. GTDB lineage: Bacteria > Pseudomonadota > Gammaproteobacteria. The sequence continues at coordinate 7,933 of CAYUVE010000015.1, read as the reverse complement.
ACGATTTTCTCTATCGTGCCATCAAATAGCGCGATGACTGCTGAGGCAGCAAAGGCTGTAATAAGGTTTGCACCCAACCACATAGCGCGACGCCAGGTACTAATCCAGATCGGGGAAAAAAGATCTTCCTCTTCACGCAAACCGGCCATACTTGTTAATGACTGACCACCTTGCTCACGGATAACATCAACAATATCGTCAACTGTGATGCGCCCAAGCAAACGATTATGATCATCGATAACCGGCGCAGACAGGACATCATGTCGCGCAAAATGGTTAGCTACATCCGCCTCTGGCATAGCTACATTTAAGGCGTCGAAATCCGTGACCATGGCTTCAGCCACTGTGGTGCCGGCACTGCGAGTGACAATATGAGCAATGCGTAACACGCCTAAATAGGTATCGTCACGATCGACGACAAATAATTTATCTGTTGACTCAGGTAAATCGCCACGCAAACGTAGATAGCGCAAGACGACATCCAAGCTGACATCAGGTCGCACCGTCATAGCATCGGTGTTCATCAAACCACCTGCGGTATCCTCGGGGTAAGAGAGTACTTGCTCAACTCGCTCTCTATCTTGACGATCCATGGACTCGAGAATCTCTCGACTGTCTTGATCAGAGAGGCTTTGTAAAATATCTGCAATATCGTCAGTGTCGAGCCCTTCTGTCGCTGCAATAAGCTGCGGTAAGCCCATATCACGAATAAAACTCGTCCGCACATCATCATGTAAATGCGACAAGACCTCGCCACGGACACTTGCTGCCAACCATTCCCAAACCAGGTTACGCTCAGCCGCCGGAAGACTTTCTAAAATATGAGCCGCTTCAGCCGGGTGTAATTCATCGAGCAACTCACGCGCCTGATCGTGGGCATCAGCATGCAGGTGACCCATAAACGCCTGAATTTGTTCTTTAAACTCTTGTTTTTCGCCCGACATGCCAACAACTTGTATCACTCAAATGTCTTTCGAGTGTAGGCAATATTGGTGAATAAAAAAACCCTTGGAAAGGAAAGAAAGAGCTTAGATTACTTATATGCCCTGGTTAATACGGTCTAGCAACTCTTCAATCTCATTAGATGTGCTTGCTTTATGAACACTGTGCATGGAAGCAGATAATTCTGACGCAGAGCTATTGACGACCACCCGACGAACGTCTAAGCATGCTCGCGGGTTCATACTAAAGGTGCGCAAACCCATACCCAATAATAAGCGCACATAACGCACATCACCGGCCATTTCACCACACATTGTTACTGGCTTATCCATTTTTAAGCCCGCTTTTATAGTCATACCCACCAACTTGAGCACCGCAGGATGACCCGGCTTATAAAGGTGATTGACTTCCTCATCGAGGCGATCAGCAGCCAAGGTGTATTGAATAAGGTCGTTTGTTCCAATCGATAAAAAATCGAGGTGACGCAGAAATGCCTCGGCATCTAAAGCTGCTGCCGGCACCTCAACCATACCGCCAATCTCAACATCATCGTCAAAGGGAACATTTGATGACCGTAACTCTCGCTTAACATCTTCGATAAACTGTAGAGCCTGTAGCATTTCTTCGACATTAGTTAGCATCGGCAACATGATACGTAACTTGCCGTAAACAGAAGCGCGTAATATCGCTCGCAATTGTGGATAAAACAAAGTCGGGTCTTTTAAGCACAAACGAATTGCACGCAGGCCTAAGGCGGGGTTAGTTGCTATAGGACCAGCCCGACCAACACCATCAACTTGCTTATCAGCACCCAGATCAAGTGTTCGAATTGTTACCGGTGCACCGTTCGCTTTTTCTACGATACGACGATAAGTCTGATATTGCTGCTCCTCGGTTGGCACCCCGTTAGCTATCATAAAAAGCATCTCGGTACGATAGAGCCCAATACCGTCACTACCGGCATCATGCATTAAGTCTATGTCTTCATCCGTTTCAACATTGGCTAACAATTTTATACTGACACCATCCAGGGTAACTGCCGTGCGATCTCGCATGGCATCAAGACGTGCAAGCTGGCGTCGAGCAATCTTCTGTCGGCTCTCTATATGCTGCAGCAAGGCTTCGTCACAATCTGCCAACACCATGCCACGCTCACTATCTAATGCGATAGTTTCGTTATGGTAGATGTAACGTCGTAAGTGACGAACACCAACAATGGCCGGCAAACCTAAGCTACGCGCCAAAATAGCCGTGTGTGAGTTAACACCGCCATGCTCGCTGACAAAGCCCGTCACGCCTTGTGATTTAAACAATATGGTTTCCGCAGGCGTCACATCCTCAGCAATAATGACCCTTCCTGCTAAAGTCGTTTCTGTTTCTGATAAACCTGTAGAATCAGGATCGCTGAGCAGACGCTGTACGCGGTTAACAACATGATCAACATCGTCACGCCGAGTACGCAAATAAGGATCTTCCATTTCCTCAAATACGGTAACTAATGCATCACGCTGGTACTTTAGGGCCCACTCAGCATTACACTGATGATCACGAATATAATCGACCGGCACCTTGGATAGTGCACTGTCTTCTAGCATGAGCATATGCGTATCGATAAACGCCGCCACTTCGGTGGGCGCTGACGACGGTATATGATCACGAATAGAATCGAGTTCTTGCTTAGCTCGATTTAGTGCATGCTGATAACGCTCGACTTCCTCATCCAGATATTGCTGTGGAATGGCATACTCGACCACTTCCGGCTGCATGCTATGAAAAATATGCGCTCGCCCTATCACCAGCCCTCGGTTAACACCGATCCCTGTCAGGGCAGTCGTCATTGCTGAGCCCGTGCTATAAGGTCAGTATATCGCGGCATTCTTAAATCCCTTCACCGAAACCGGATTGAAACAATTCAATAAGGCTGACTATGGCCTTATCCTCGTCATCGCCATCTACTACCAGCTCTAAGGTCGTACCTTGGCTCGCCGCCAACATCATCACGCCCATAATGCTTTTGCCATTAACACAATGGGTATCGCGTACTAACTGAACCGAACTATCATAAGTCGAGGCCAGTTTAACCAGCTTAGCTGCCGCCCTGGCATGCAAACCAAGTTTATTAACCACAGTAACTTCCTTACTTTGCATGGCCATCTTCCTTTATTTGTGGCGGATAAGCAAAGATACCGTCTCTGCCACCAGCTATCGCTTTATCAGTAACTTTTTTAAGATTATCTTTAGGATAATTAAAGACACGGATCAACATGGGCAAACTTACGCCAAGCACAACTGAAACCTTACCTGGGTTATAAAATTGTGTGGCAATATTACTTGGCGTGCTGCCGTACAAGTCACTGAGTATCAATACACCAGCACCGTTATCAAGCAACTTAATTTTGTGTTCGATTTCATTAACAACATTTTTTGGCTTAGCATCATGGCTAATTTCTATTTCCTCTATACCACCTGAATACTCACCACATATAGAACGTGCAGCGGCTAATAAACCGCTCGCCACATGCTCATGACTAATTAGTAGTAGACCGACACTCACAGCAATTCTCTATGTCGACTCAGCAACGATCCATAGTCTTGTCGCAAGGCGTCGCTCAGTTTCTCAACAAGAAAAACCGAGCGATGCTGACCACCGGTGCAGCCAATCGCGACAGTAAGATAGCTACGATTTTCTTTCTTATATTTTGGCAACCAGTTTTCCAAAAAGCCTTTTATGTCAGCAAAAATATTCATCACATCTTCTTGTCGTTCTAAAAAATCCTTTACCGGCTGATCTAGCCCAGTCAGCTTCCTCAAACTTGAATCCCAATGCGGGTTAGGTAAACATCGCACATCAAAGACAAAATTCGCATCAACCGGCACGCCATGCTTAAAGCCAAATGAAGTCAGCAAGAGCGAAAAGTCAACGCCATCGCCTACTGATATACGCTGTGTCACCAAATCACGCAACTGGTGAACGTTAGTATGCGTCGTATCTATACGCAGGTTGGCAAACTCAGATATCGTTGAAAGCAAATCATATTCTTGATCTATCGCTTCATCGAGAGAGGTACTTTTATCGGTCAACGGGTGACGGCGGCGCGTTTCACCAAAGCGTCGCATCAATGTTTCTTTGTCGGCATCAAGAAAAACGATTTCAACAGGCACTTGTAATTCTTTTATTTGCTGCATAACCGCAGCAAAGTCACGTAGATCTTGGACCATATTGCGCGCATCGATGGCGACTGCACTGAGATGATTCATTTTATTCTCACCAGCGCGCAACATTTGTTTAGCAAAATCAGGCAACAAACCTACTGGCAGATTATCGATACAGTAATAACCCAAGTCTTCTAAAGTGCCGAGCACAACACTCTTGCCGGAACCCGACAAACCACTAACGATGACTAGCTTCATTTATCTGCGTCTTCTATTAAATGTGAATCATGCTTACCAAGAAAATCATCAGCAGCATTGTAGCCTCGATAGATCAACAAATGATTTCTGACTGCTGCCTCGACTAATACAGCGAGGTTTCGCCCCGCGGCCACAGGCAAGGTGATTTGATCAATATCTGCTCCCAAGATATTGACTGTCTGGTAGCTACCACGCAAACGATCCACTTGCGCCAATTGCTCATCATCAAAATACTCAATATGAATCACTAAACGTAATTGTTTAGTTTTTTTAATAGCGCTATCACCAAACATAGCGCGAATATTTAACACACCCAAACCTCGCACTTCCATGAAATCACGCAGTGGTGGTGGACACCTACCGGTGATGACATCAGGTGCTGACAAAACAAATAAGGGTGCATCATCAGCGACCAATCTGTGGCCGCGAGTAACTAACTCTAAGGCCAACTCGCTTTTACCCACACCGCTAGGTCCGGTCAGCAATACACCGATACCTAACACCTCCATGAACACGCCGTGCATCACTACGTGCTCTGAAAATAACTGAGTTAGGTAATAACGCAGATGATTAACAATTTTATGGCCACCCGCCTTTGAACTCAAAAGCGGCGTTTCGGTATGACGTGAACGTGTTTTTAATACATCAGGCGCTTCCACTCCGGAAGCAAGAATAATTGCGGCGGGCTTGGTTGAGAACAACCTGGCTATGGTATCCGAATAGGAGTTCTTTCCTAAGCTTTCAAGAAACTCTAACTCGCTTGGCCCAACGACTTGCACCCGATTAGGCTTAATGACATTGAGAAAACCAACTAACGGCGAAGCATCACCGTCTTCATCTATGACTTCATCAACAAGTATAGATCGATCTTTGCCCGACTCTCCGGTAACCCATGACAGCATTAACGTTTTTTTATGCTGATCATACAAAGTACCGATCGTTATCGGGCTAGTCATTTTAGTCTATGGCTGCTGAATCATCTTTTTTAGTTTGGGACAGCAGATCATAAAGCTCTTCGCTACTTGTTGCCAGCCGTAAACGTTCACGCATGGCTGGGTTACTGAACATCTTTGCTAACTGTGACAGCAACTGTAAGTGCTCTTCATTAGACTCTTTGGGCACTAACAAGGCAAATAAATAGGCGACGGGTTCTTTATCAATCGCATCGAAATCCACACCTTCTTCTAACCGTACAAATGCGGATACAGCATGGTCGAGCTTGCCTACACGGCCATGGGGTATGGCTACCCCATGGCCAATACCGGTACTACCGAGTTTCTCTCTGGCAACAAGACTGTCAAACACTTCGGTTGCCTGCAAAGAATCTTCACCATCAGCAACTAAACTACTGAGACGTTCAAGCGCACACTTTTTACTTGTGACGCGCGCGCTTGAGTCGATGCGCCGTGGTGAAATCGTATCAGCAATATGAATCACTGTTCGAGCTCCAATTCAATCAATGACGATGATGATTAGATTGTTTTTCTTTGAATTTAATTACTTGACGATCTAATTTATCAATCAAGCCATCAATCGCCGCATACATATCATCCTCCACGGCATCAGCATGCAAATTACCGCCATTAACATGCACAGTTGCTTCCGCTTTCTGCCCAGGTTTTTCTACTGTCAGTGTTACGTGGACACTACCAACTTGATCAAAGTGTCGCTCAAGTCGCTCAAACTTGCTATTAACATAGTCTTTTAATGCTTGAGTAATATCAACATGATGTCCGCTTAAAGTTAATTGCATATAATCACCTTTACTGACTTTTAGTTATTGTTACCACCCTATGCCAAACGCTTACGCTCGTTAGAAGGTGGAATCATCATTGCCTCACGATACTTGGCAATAGTGCGACGCGCTACGTTTATACCTTGATCTTCTAACAAGCTAGCTATCTTACTATCACTTAATGGCTTGGTAGCATTTTCAGCAGCAACGAGTTTTTTGATCAAGGCACGTATTGCTGTCGCAGAACATTCACCACCACTAGTGGTGCTGACATGACTGGAAAAGAAATATTTTAATTCAAAGACACCTCGCGGCGTACGCATATACTTTCTTGTCGTTACACGAGAGATTGTCGACTCATGCATTTCTACCGCTTCGGCAATATCATGTAAAACCAAAGGTTTCATTGCTTCTTCGCCATACTCTAAAAATCCGCGCTGGTGTTCGACTATACAGCTTGCTACTTTGAGCAAAGTTTCATGCCGACTTTGCAAACTCTTAATAAACCAACGCGCTTCTTTCATTTGGTTTTTAAGATAGGTCACATCATCACTGCGACCACCATCTTGCGCCATTCGCGCATAATGCTGATTAATAGATACTTTCGGTAATGAATCCGTATTCAGTTCTACCTTCCACTTGCCCTTGTCTTTCTTCACCATAACATCCGGCACAATATATTCTGAGCGGTCTTCGCTAATCGTTGCACCAGGCTTAGGATTAAGCTGCTGAATCAACTCAACTACTTTTTGCAAATCTTCACGTGAGAGCTTCATCTTACGTGTCAGCTGGGTAAAGTCTCGACTACCAAGCAATGGCAAATAATCTTCCAATAAGGTTATTGCCTCGTTAAACCACTCCGTTTCCTTACTATATTGATTTAATTGCACCAATAAGGTTTCACGCAAGTCTCGGCCAGCCACACCTAAAGGGTCGAAATGCTGAATACGACGCAACACCGCTTCGACTTCATCAAGCTCGACTTCCTCGAAGTCTTCTTGCACACCCTGCAAAATTTCTTCTAAAGGTGATTGCAAATAACCATCTTCACCAAGGCTATCGATAATGGCTTCGGCAATGGCTGCATCAGCGGGGCTGAACGGCGTCAGCATCATTTGCCATTTAAGGTGCTCTTGTAATGAGGGAGAAATACTATCGGACTGTTCGAACTCCCGCTCTGGTGCAGCTGGCGTTGCCATCGCCGTCGGCGCATAGTCATAAACATCATCCCAGGCGCTATCAACCGGCAAATCATCTGGGATATTTTGAGACTCTTGCAGATTAATATCTGTATCAGAAGAGTCATTCGCCGCAGGCTGCTCGGCCGCTTCTTTTTCATGACCGTTGGCGTTGGCCTCAGCTTCGGCCCTCTCAGCTTGAGCTGCCTCTTCGGCCATTTCCAACAGCGGATTTGAATCTAAAGCTTCTTGAACTTCGGCCTGAAGCTCCAAGGCCGAGAGTTGCAACAGACGAATCGCCTGCTGCAACTGAGGCGTCATAGTCAGATGCTGCCCTAAACGCAGCTGCAAACTCTGTTTCATAAATTTGTACTACACACTAAAAAACGCCCGCTTTGTGGTTTTGGCTTTATTTTAGCGCAATTACTATGCCAGTACAGCGTTTTCATATTTTAAAATCTTCACCGAGGTAAACAGCTCGTACCTGCTCATTAGCCAGTATTTCCTCGGGCAAGCCCTCAGCGATGACATCACCGCTATTGACGATATAAGCACGCTGACAAATCGAGAGCGTTTCCCTGACGTTGTGGTCTGTTATCAAAATTCCGATATTCCTTTCGCTAAGATGTCTGATTACTCTTTGTATATCGACCACCGAAATTAGATC
>CAYUVE010000014.1:0-24791 GCA_964447985.1 uncultured Thiotrichales bacterium | reverse complement strand
AAAAACCGCTGACCTCAGTAACACCGTTGGCGATAGCCCCCAACATCACCGACCGGTGTGAAATCGACTTATCACCCGGCACGCGTAGATTGCCTTGCAAACCTAGACCAGAAGCGTCCGATACTATTGGTCGACTAATAAACGTTAAACCACTCATAATATGTCTTAAACTAAATTAATATTAAATTGGAATTAAAAAATTATAGGCTATCGCGCGTTGATTTGGCTCGCTGCATGACTTGCATTAAATACTCATCATCCGCGTCGATAATTGCCGTCCTAAACTGTTCAAGTGACTCTTTATACTGATCTAACAACGCTACAACGCTGGCTTTATTATCTTTAAAAATATCACGCCACATTTCAGGGCTACTCGATGCGATACGTGTAATATCGTAAAAACCACCGGCCGCAAACCGTTTCATCTCTTCATTATTTTGTGCTGCCAATAGATCCACTAATAGGTATGCCACCACATGCGGCAAATGGCTGGTTAAAGCCAAAATATCGTCATGCGTATTAGCATCCATATTGATAATCTCAGCACCGCCTTCCTGCCACAATGCGGTAATCATTTTCAATGCGTTCTCATCGGTCTCAGCAACGGGCGTCAATACGACACGTCGGTTTTGAAATAGCTCTGCTATCGCAGCTTCAAAACCACTGTGCTCAGCACCCGCAACAGGATGCCCCGGCACAAACCGGGGAAAACCTTTACCTAACCGCTCTCGCGCCAAACTGATCACTTCCGATTTAGCGCTTCCGACATCGGTCACCACAGCGCTTTCCGGCAACACAGGAACAAGTTGCTCAAATACGACTGATAGTGTCCCTAAAGGGGTGGCAATTACCACAACATCGGCATCACGAACAGCGACAGCCATATCCGTCGTAGCGCTATCGACAACACCCATCGCCACAGCTTTATCTAAACGGGCTTGGTTACGACCCCATGCGATAACTTCACTCACCACACCAGCTTTCTTAAGCGCAAGCGCCCAAGACCCACCAATCAGGCCAAGACCGAGAATTGTTACGCGGTTAGCGATAAGTGACATAAGGCATTACTCGCTTAAGACAAAGCGACGGGATAAGAGCCCAAAACCTTTGTTGTGGCAGCTTTTAATTTGACTTCGGCAAGCGCTTTAGCGACGGCCTCGTCTTCTTCATGGCCTTCAATATCAACAAAGAACAGATAATTCCAGTTAGCTTGACGAGAGGGCCTTGACTCAATGCGAGTCATCGATACTTTATGATCAGCGAATGGCTTCAATAACTCAAACAAAGAACCCGACTGGTTAGTCGTCGACAACAGTAAAGAAGTTTTATCTCTGCCGCTAGGTTTAACCGAATGATCCCCCAAGACAAGAAAACGGGTAGTATTATCCGGCGCATCCTCAATATTTGCCGCCAAAACATTCAAGCCATAAATTTCAGATGCTGTCTTCGACCCAATAGCAGCGGCCTTTTCAGTCTCCGCAGCTAAACGCGCTGCTTCGGCATTGCTACTGACATTTACCAGACGCGCTGATGGAATATGACTATCCAACCATTGCCGGCACTGTGCAAACGACTGTTGATGGGCATAGATTAGTTCGATGTCCTGCAAGGATTCGCTCTTTGACATCAATTGATGATGAATACGCAGTTCCACCTCGCCACAGATCTTCAACGAACTTGCAACAAATTGATCTAAGGTTTGAGAAACCACGCCTTCAGTAGAATTCTCAACCGGCACTAGGCCAAAATCAATTTCTTTAGCTGAGACTGCACGAAAGATTTCGTTAATTGAATCGAAAGCCACCGTATTGGCAGCGTGACCAAACTGTTTATGACTGGCTAACTGTGTAAAGGTACCCTGGGGTCCGAGATAACCCACGGTTAACGGTTGCTCTAAGGCCAAGCAAGCCGACATGATCTCTCTAAACAAGAAACGGATACTCTCGCCACTTAATGGCCCGGGATTGGTATCGATAACACGACGTAATACCTCAGCCTCCCTTTCCGGCCGGTAATATACCGCGTCATCGCCGTTTTGCTTAATACGGGCGACATCTTGGGCCAACTTAGCACGCTGGCTGATCAAATCGAGCAGCTGTCGATCTAGCTCATCGATTTGATTACGAACTTGACCAAGATCAATGTCGTTCGCCATACAAACAACTAACTAATTGCCCTAACGCTTAATACGCCTTCGATACTAGCCAGTTCTTCAAGCACGCTATCAGGCACTTCACCGTCAATATCAACTAAAGTGTAAGCCACATCACCGCGTGACTTATTAATCATATCGAGAATATTAAGATTAGCATCCGCCATCGTTGTTGAAATCTGACCTACCATATTTGGTACATTGGCGTTAGATATGGCGACACGAACCCCTGACTCAGCACGCGGCAGATTCACAGATGGAAAATTAACCGAGTTGTTAATCCAACCGTTTTCTAAATAATCTCTGATTTGATCAACCACCATAATCGCACAATTATCTTCCGCCTCGGCCGTTGATGCACCCAAATGCGGAAGCGCAATCACTCTAGGATGGTTTTTCAAAAGATTAGTTGGGAAGTCACAGATATAGGCATTCAGATGCCCTTCATCTAAGGCCTTAACGACAGCCTCATCATCAACAATACCGCCGCGAGCAAAGTTAAGAATCGTCGCACCTTTTTTCATTAACTTAATACGATCAGCGTTAAGCATATTACGGGTCGCATCAATCAACGGCACGTGGAAGGAGACAAAATCAACATTCGCCAATAGCTCTTCCATACTGTTAGCCTGATCAACATCAGAAGACAAACGCCACGCGCTTTGCACCGTAATTTGCGGATCAAAACCCCTTACACTCATACCCAATTTCTTAGCGGTATTAGCCGTTCCGATACCAATAGCACCTAAGCCTACGACACCCAAAGTTCTGCCAGGGAGCTCAAAACCGGCAAAGTTCTTCTTACCCGCTTCGACGGCTTTACCTATCGTGGCGTCATCACCTTCTAATTCAGACGCATACTTCCAACCTTGGCAAATATTACGTGCGGCTAATAACATCCCGGCAATCGTCAGCTCGGTTACCGCATTAGCGTTAGCGCCCGGCGCGTTAAATACAGGAATACCGCGCTTAGTCATCTCGTCAACGGGGATATTATTGGTTCCAGCGCCTGCTCGACCTACCGCCTTCAAGCTTGGCGGTATTTCCATATCATGCATTTTAAAAGAACGCAGTAATATCGCATCGGGATGAGTAATTTCAGACGCTACTTCGTAGCTGTCACGCGGCAAGCGTTCCAGCCCGGCTAAAGAAATATTATTAAGGGTAAGAATTTTCATTGCTGTCAGTTTCCGTATCGAAAAGAATTAAGCGTTACGCTGCTCGAAATCAGCCATAAAACTAACCAAGGCATCAATACCTTCTTCAGGCATAGCGTTGTAAATACTGGCTCGCATACCACCTACCGAACGGTGACCTTTTAGAGCAGCCAAACCTAAATCACCAGCTTGCTTCAAAAAGTCCGCGTCTTTATCGGGGTCAGCCAATGTAAAAGGCACATTCATCCAAGAACGATTCTCTTTTTTCACTGGGTTAGCATAAAAATCGCTATTGTCGATAGCGTCGTAGAGTTTTTGCGCCTTACGCTGGTTAACTTCCGCTACGGCTTCCAAACCACCGCGAGCAAGCAAAGACTTGAACACCAAACCGGCGACATACCATGCAAAGGTCGGCGGAGTATTCGACATCGAGCCTGCTTCAGCATGCACTTGGTAACGTAGCATCGACGGCGTCATAGTGCTTTCTTTACCAATCAAGTCTTTACGTACGATGACTAAGGTGACGCCTGAAGGACCAATATTCTTTTGTGCGCCCGCGTAAATGACACCAAAACGTGATACATCAACCGGACGTGAAAGTATCGTTGACGACATATCCGCAACTAAAGGTACTGCACCCGTATCGGGAATATCATGAAATTCAACGCCGCCAATCGTCTCGTTCGGTGTGTAATGAACATAGGCCGCATCATCATCCAAGTGCCAGGTATCGACATCAGGAATTGAGGTGAAATTTCCCGCTTCGCCCGTTGCTGCGACATTCACATCGCAATACCGCTTACCTTCGGCAATCGCCTTTTTAGACCACATGCCGGTGTTGATATAGTCAGCCTTACGTTTATCACCCAATAAATTCAGTGGCACTGCCGCAAACTGCGTCGTCGCACCACCTTGGAGAAACAGCACTTCGTAATCGTCAGGAATTTGCATCAACGTGCGCAAATCAGCCGTCGCTTCTTCAGCCAAAGTAACAAACTCTTTGCTTCGGTGACTCACCTCCATCACCGACATACCGGTGCCACGCCAGTCGAGTAACTCAGACTCTACTTGCTGCAAAACATCTAATGGTAGGGTAGCTGGACCCGCACCAAAATTATAAACACGCGACATTTATTATCTCCCAAAACACTCTTAATTATAACTATAACTCTATGAAAAATATGGCTATTCGGATTCTTTTTCTTCGTCACCTAGACTTTCAACTTTCTCAACTCCAACGAGTTGCTCGTCATCAGCGAGACGAATTAAGCGCACACCCTGAGTATTTCTGCCTAACACAGAGATTTGATCAACCGCGGTACGAACCAGGGTTCCGGCATTGCTAATCAACATAATCTCATCAACATCAGCGACACGTATGGCACCGACCACATCACCATTGCGATCAGAGGTACGAATGGATATCACACCCTGGCCGCCACGCCCTTGCACAGAATATTCAGCGATATCAGTACGCTTACCATAACCGTTTTCAGTAACGGTCAAGACTTGGCTGTTCTCGTCGGCAATAATCAGCGATATCATGCGCTCGCCGTCACGCATCTTGATTCCGCGTACACCGCGGGCTGTACGCCCCATGGCTCTAACATCAGATTCTTTGAAACGAATCGCCCGGCCGCCACTCGCCGTGAGCATGACATCGCTATTACCACAGGTGATATCAGCACCAATCAGATGATCACCTTCATTAAGCCCCAATGCGATAATGCCGCTTGAACGCGGACGCGAGAAATCTGTTAAGGGGGTTTTCTTGACCAACCCCTGCTCTGTCGCCATAAAAATATAATGGTCTTCGTCGTATTCATCGACCGGCAGAATAGCGGTAATGCGCTCACCTTCATCAAGCGGTAAAAGATTAACAATAGGCCGGCCACGCGCTGTTCGGCTGGCTTGCGGTAACTCGTAAACCTTTTTCCAGTAGACCTTACCAAAACTTGAGAAACACAAAATCGTGTCGTGCGTACTGGCGACGAATAACTTATCAACAAAGTCCTCATCTTTTACAGCCGTAGCGGCTTTACCGCGGCCACCTCGACGCTGAGTACTGTAATCGCTAACGGGCTGCGCCTTAACGTAACCACCATGCGACAGCGTGACCACGACATCTTCTTCACTAATTAAATCGCCAATACTTAAATCTTCTTGTGTCGTCAGAATCTCGGTACGGCGCTCATCAGAGTATTGATCACGAATCTCAACTAGCTCTTCACGAATCACTTCCATAAGCCGATTCGGGTCAGACAATATGCGCAGTAGCTCTTTAATTTTATCAATTAATTCCTTGTATTCATTGACAATTTTATGTTGCTCAAGACCTGTCAAACGATGCAAACGTAGATCAAGAATGGCCTGCGCTTGGGCTTCAGATAAGCGATAACCTCCATCTACCAAACCGAAGCCATCGGCTAAATCATCTGGCCGTGTATAGGCCGCAGAGATCGCTTCTTCCAACATGCCGGCCACCCCTGCTGCAGACCAGATACGCTCCATCAGGGCTTGCTTAGCTTCTGCTGGGCTTGCCGAGGCCTTAATCAAAGCGATGATGTCATCAAGATTTGCAAGCGCTATCGCCAAACCTTCTAAGATATGGGCACGCTCTCTTGCCTTGCGTAACTCGAAAACCGTGCGCCGTGTAACTACCTCGCGCCGGTGACGAATAAAGCATTCGAGCATCTGTTTGAGATTAAGCAGCTGGGGCTTGCCATCAACCAAAGCCACCATGTTGATACCGAAGACGTTTTGTAACTGTGTCTGCTGGTAGAGGTTATTCAACACCACTTCACCCGACTCACCACGACGCAGCTCAATGACCACGCGCATACCGTCTTTGTCAGACTCGTCGCGTATCTCAGTAATCCCTTCGATCTTTTTCTCTTTAACCAAATCAGCAATCTTTTGTTGCAACAGCGCTTTGTTGACCTGGTAGGGCAATTCGGTAATGACAATACGCTCTTTGCCATTACTCTCTTCTTGCACCTCAGCGCGAGCACGAACGTATATACGACCACGACCGGTAAAATAGGCCTCGTGAATACCGCGCGCACCATTAATTAGTCCGGCGGTCGGGAAGTCAGGACCAGGAATGTACTCAATTAAACCCTCAATACCAATGTCAGGGTTTTCAATCAGAGCGATACAGGCATTAATGACCTCACCAAGATTATGCGAGGGAATATTAGTCGCTAAGCCAACCGCAATACCTGATGAACCATTAACCAGCAAATTCGGAAAACGCGCGGGTAATACGGCTGGCTCGCTTTCTGATTCATCATAGTTAAGAACGAAATCAACCGTTTCTTTTTCAAGATCGGCTAATAGCTCATGGGCGATACGCGCCATGCGCACTTCGGTATAACGCATGGCGGCAGCGGAATCGCCATCCACCGAACCAAAGTTACCTTGGCCATCAACCAACATATATCGTAAGGAAAATGGCTGCGCCATACGCACAATGGTGTCGTAAACCGCGGAATCACCATGAGGGTGGTATTTACCGATAACGTCACCGACGACACGGGCAGATTTTTTATAGGCTTTGTTGTAATCATTGCCCAGCTCGCGCATGGCATAAAGCACACGGCGGTGGACGGGTTTGAGACCATCACGGACATCTGGCAGAGCACGACCGACAATCACGCTCATTGCGTACTCCATGTACGATTGCTGCATCTCCTCCTCGATATTGACGGGAAGGACTTCCTTAGCAAACTCAGTCATGAATACGCGATAACCTATTTATTTTTAAAAATATTATCTCTACGCTTCGCCGCGCAAAGATTATCAAATCAATCATCCTGAAACCGGAAATACAAGGATTCATGGCCCAATCAAGGCCAATTATTCAACCCGTAATTTTAGCACAAGCTGCCAACTCGTTCACCGAAAATTAACCATCTTGGCACTAAGATAATGCATATGAAAGTTGCAGAAATTGGCAAATCGGTCGATACCCAAGCTAAGTCATTCATCAACCGGCCCGCCATCGTTCCCACTCGCTAGGTGGAGCAGACAGATATGTTAAAAAACCGACTCTTCTACATTGCCGTACTGAGCCCTTTCCTGCTCGTGCCATCTTATGCACTGGCTGGAAATAGCCTACTTAAAGCTGCGCTCAATACGCCTGTCAGCGACCAACAAGAACCTGCACCGATCATAGAAATCAGCGCCAAGCAATCAAGTGACCTGATTCTCAACTCATCCATCGAAGCGGTTCAATCTTCTCCGAAAGTTAACTATATGGAGACAAAAGCGAATACAGGCGCATCGACGATTAGCTACGTCTTGCTCGCGAATATTTCTTTCGCTGGCGAGCAAGTGGAACTTTCGCCCACCCAAATCGCTGACATTGATCAGGCCATTTCACAAATTGAACCCGGCTATGACAAACAACTGAGCGTATTAGTGACGGCGCATGCTGACGATGGTGGCGATGACGCCCGCAATCTCGAACTCTCGCATGCACGCGCTAAAAGCGTAGCGGGTTACCTAAAACAACAGGGTGTCGTAGAAAATGTTATTCGTACCCACAGCTTCGGTCGCTCATCACCTCGCAATGAAAACTGGACCGAACAAGGCCGTGAATTCAACCGACGCGTGAGCATCACCTTAATTCAAGCCAACGCGACCCAACCACCCATCTAGAATAATCAATCTAATGCATTAAAACGCTATACTGCTACCCAAATAACTAGGTAGCAGAGCAATGCAACACGTCGACACAATTCTTCGCGCACGTTGGGTCATACCCGTCGAACCAACAAATACGATCTTAGAACACCATTCAGTCATTATCGATAAAGGCCGCATCACCGCTATCGAAAGTAATGACATCGCCGAGCAAAGCTACCAATCTGATGATGTTATCGATCTGGGACAGCACGCGTTAATACCGGGCTTGATCAACACTCACACCCATGTCGCAATGAATTTATTTCGCGGCATAGCCGATGATTTGCCATTAATGACTTGGCTTAATGAGCACATCTGGCCAGCAGAACAAAAATGGGTGGATCGCGCATTTGTTTACGACGGCAGCTTGCTCGCCATTGCAGAAATGCTTCGCGGCGGTATCACCTGCTTTAACGATATGTACTTCTTTCCCGATGCCACCGCCGAAGCAGCGATTGATGCCGGCATGCGCTGCACAATCGGACTTATCGCCCTAGATTTCCCCACCGTTTGGGCAAAAAACGCTGATGAGTATCTCAGCAAAGGCTTTAGCGTGCATGATCAGTTTAAAAATGATCCCTTAATCAGTACCGCCTTCGCGCCACACGCACCCTATACGGTTTCGGATGAGCCCTTACAAAAAATACAAACCTATGCCGACGAGCTGGATATACCCATTCACATGCATATCCATGAAACGGCAGATGAAGTCCAACAAGCTGTTGATGCAAACGGCAAACGCCCATTACAAAGGTTGCAGGAACTCGGCTTACTCACACCAAAATTACTTGCCGTGCATATGACCCAGCTAAACGATGATGAAATTATGCTGTGCGCCAAACAAGGCGTCAATGTCATTCACTGTCCAGAATCCAATCTCAAACTCGCCAGCGGCTTTTGCCCGGCAGCAAAACTACTCGATGCAGGCGCTAACCTCGCCTTGGGTACTGATGGCGCAGCGAGCAACAACGATTTAAACATGTTAGGCGAAATGCGCACCGCCGCTTTGTTAGCCAAAGGCGTTGCACAAGACGCTAGCGCCATGCCTGCTGCACAAGTGCTTTATTGCGCCACCATGGGCGGCGCTAAAGCTATGGGTAGAGAGCAAGAAATCGGCTCACTTTCTGTTGGCAAGCTAGCCGATATCACAGCCATCGACCTTAGCGCCATTGAAACCCAGCCCATATTCGACCCTATTTCTCATATAGTCTATTGCGCAGATCGCAATCAGGTCAGCGATGTCTGGGTCGGCGGTAAACGCCTGCTCAAACAAGGTCAGCTAACGACTATTGATACTGAATCAGTCCTAGCCAAAGCAAAAACCTGGCAGCAAGCAATAAGCACTAAAGGATAAGCTTGCTTCGTACTAATCTGCTATACCGCTAATTAGATTTATCTTCGACGGGTGCAGACTTTTTATTGTCAGATTTGCCTATCGGTTTATAGCTAAACTTCTGGCCGCCAACAGAGGCCTCATACATCAAACCGCCTTTAGTAAGGGTAAAAATCGCCACGCCATTGTTATAAGCGGCATCCGCTGAAACTCCCTCAGTTGCGGCAACCGCAGAGGCTTGCGCCCCTAACTCAAATTTACCTTTTTTAAACCTATCCATCGCGGCTTTATCTTTAAAGAAAATAATCTCACTATACGCTTGGCCACCTAACTGAAAACCTACTGTTACTTGGGTTAAGGTCGTTTTCCCTATCAGTTGTTCTTTCTCATAGACCTCGCCTTTTCCATAGGCGCCACCTATCCCAATACCACCTTTCCCCACGGTCGGAAAAATCGCATAGCCTTGCGCCTCATCAAAATAAATCTGCATATTGGGGCCACTGTTTTTAAAATTGGCCACCGCTTTGGCAACGCTAAGACTATCTTTACCTTGATCTTCGGGCTTTTCCTTAGCCAAAGGATTCCAACCGGCAAAAGCCGAAGATGGCAATACAAAGCAAAGCAATAAGATCAGACGCATATAAACGATCATAGTAAAACTCCGAGAATTAATTTAATGGGGCCGATTATACGAGACAAGCATGAACGCTAGCCGCCTGAAACCGCATGTCAACGCCTTATATAGGGTAAAGCTAAGTTAGTTTCTTCCGATATATAACTACTAACAGACGCCAAAAAAACCATTTTTTGCGTAAAAGCAGTATATGACGATCGTAGATAGGACGGAGCCAGAATGATTAATATAGCAAGCCAGATCCAAAGAACCCTGCAATTGCTAGGAATAAAAACCCTCGACAAGCAGTTTTATTCTCGTTTATTCTTATCGCCGTCTTTGCCGTCGCCAGCGCCACCATGCTAACACTGAGCTTGGGCTCTGATGCCACCGCCATTAACGTTGCCGGTAAACAACGTATGTTAAGCCAACGCATTGCTAAAGAAGCCGTATTAGTCGCCGCCAAGGCTGAGCCTAGAGAAACTATAGATGCCACCATTGCAGAATTTGAAAAAGCACATAGCGCGCTGCTTAACGGCAATAAAGCAATGGGCATTAACGCGGAACAAAACCAAGAAGTACGCCAACAACTAGGTATTGTCGAAACCCTTTGGAAGACCTACAAAACTGAAATAGAGTCTTATCTCGCCGCGTCTTCTACCACATCACTAAGTGATCTAGAACGCTATTCCAAAGATGTACTAAAAAATATGCACAAAGCCGTCACTATGATGGCAGACAAATCAAAAGCATCAAGCACTTACGCAGAAAGCTTAGCGCCTGCCATTAACCTTGCTGGTAAACAACGCATGTTAAGCCAACGTATCGCTAAAGAAGCCATCATGGTCGCCAATGATATCGAGCCCGAGGACAAACTCAATGCCTCAATGGCAGAGTTTGAAAAAGCCCATAGCGCCCTGATAGATGGTAATGAAGAACTCAATATTAAAGCGATAAACGATGCAGCAAGCAAAGAACTGCTTTCTACCGTTGGCACGCAATGGCAAGAATACAAACGTACTATCAAATCATATATTAATTTCCCAACTGATTCTGATTTAGCCGTCATAGAAGAACAGTCTTTAGCTTTACTCAGCAATATGCACCAGATCGTTAGCTTGCAAGTTAAAAACGCCACGGATGCCTCGGCCGATGGCAAGAGACTCGCGAACACCATCAATATTGCCGGCAAACAACGTATGTTAAGCCAACGCATGGCCAAAGAAGCCATGATGGTAGCTTATAAAATCGAGCCTAAGGGCATTCTTATTAATACTAAGGCCGAGTTTGATAAAGCTCACAAAGCATTACTTGATGGCAACGAATCACTGGGTATCGAAGCCATATCCGATCCTGCCATCCGTGAGCAACTCGGCGTAGTCGGCAAACTCTGGAAAGAATATAAAGTGGGTATGGCTGCCTATATCAACGCCTCATCAGAAGCAAGCCTGAGCAAAATACAAAAGACATCCATGGCTGTACTAAAGAATATGCATAAAGCCGTCAATATGATGTCGTCCAATGCCGCGGCCGATACCGCCTTTGGCCAGAAGCTCGCCCTTATTTCAATCATCGGCATGCTATTACTTGTTATCTTAGGCCGAGTCTATGGCAAGCATTTATTAATGAGAAGCATCGAGCAACTGAAAACCAATTTACATTATGTTGCAGATGGCGATTTCTCGCATGTCACCCAGGTAGAGCGCAATCAAAAAGAAAATGAGATCGGTGAAATGATGGGTGCGTACAATAAGATGTTATCCAATATTGGCAGCCTAGTAAAAACTATTAACTCCTCTGTCTCACATGTTAAAGATAATGCTCAGAGCGTAGCGGGCAACTCAGCACACACCAGCGCAAGCGTCATAAAACAAACCAGCGATATCGAACAAGTCGCCACCGCTATGAACGAAATGGTCGCCAGCGCAGCTGAAGTCGCAAAAAACGCCACTAGCGCTTCTGAAGCCGCCGCTGAAGCAGACAAAGAAGCCGAAAATGGCCAACGCATTGTCGAAGCCACGCGCAATAATATTTTAGAAATGGCCGACCAAGTTAAACAGGCTGGTGAAGTCATGGTGCAATTGCAGTCAGACAGCCAGCAAGTCGGCGGGGTATTGGAAGTTATTCGCAATATTGCTGAGCAAACCAATCTACTAGCTTTGAACGCAGCCATTGAAGCCGCACGCGCGGGTGAACAAGGCCGTGGCTTTGCTGTGGTTGCCGATGAAGTCCGCACCCTAGCCCAACGCACCCAGTCTTCGACGGAAGAAATTCGCGCTATTATCGAGCGTCTACAAAGCCAAGCGCAACGTTCAGTCGATGTCATTCAACGTGGCCAGGATCAAGCTAATACTAGCGTCACGGCAACCGAAGAAGCGGGACAAGCGCTAGAACAAATCGTTAATGCCGTAGCGATGATCAATGATATGAATAGCCAAATCGCCAACGCTTCCGATCAACAAACCACTGTTGCCGGCGAAATAGACCAACGTATTGTTAGCATCTCAGACGCTGCAAAAACAACCTCTAGCGAAGCAGAATCTACAGTTCGTGAGATTCAAGATATTGTCTCAGAAATACGTGGGCTTAACGAACAGGTCGGCAAGCTACGCACCTAAGCAACGCACAGCAATTACGATTATCCTTTATACTTGGGGGTTATGAACCCTGATACAAATGTTGACCCAATAGAACTTGGTAAATTTGATGCACTCGCCTCACGCTGGTGGGATCCGGAAGGTGAGTGTAAACCTCTACACAAACTTAACCCTGTTCGTCTCAATTTTATCAAACAACACACCCCTTTGGCTGGAAAAAAGGTGCTCGATATCGGTTGCGGCGGTGGCCTACTAAGCGAGGCCATGGCTAATGCAGGTGCTTTAGCGACTGGCATTGATATGGCTGAATCGCCGTTATCCGTTGCCAAGCTACATTTATTAGAAAGCGGACTCGATGTTGACTACCAACAAACCTCTGCTGAAAATTATGCAAAAGACCATATTGGTGAATTTGATGTCATCACTTGTATGGAATTACTTGAGCATGTGCCTGACCCATTATCGCTAATTCAATCCTGCGCTAGGATGTTAAAGCCTGATGGTCACTTATTCTTATCCACCTTAAATCGCAATGCACGATCTTTTATTGAAGCCATTGTCGGAGCGGAATATATTTTGCGAATGTTACCCAAAGGTACACATCGCTATGATCGTTTTATTCGGCCTTCTGAATTAGCACGTTGGTGCCGTGAGTCAGAGTTGGAAATCGACACCTTACAAGGCATGCATTACAACCCATTGACCCAGCAATTTAATCTTAGCGACTCGCTAGACGTAAACTATCTAGCACATGTTAGATCAGGGATTTAACTACCATTAAACAATGAGAATCCCAAAATCGGCCACAAGGCCTGACGCAGTTTTACTTGATCTCGACGGCACCTTAGCGGATACCGCACCTGACCTGGCTAATGCCCTTAACAATACGCTGATAAACTTTGGCAAAGAAAAATTACCTTTTGAAACAATTCGTCCCCACGTTTCCCATGGTGCCAAGGCCTTAATCAAACTCGGTTTTGACATCGACGAACAAGACCAAGATTACACAGTAAAAAGACAATATTTACTCGATGACTACTTCGATAATATTGCCGAGCACACAAGCTTATTTGCCGGTATGGATAGCGTTTTGGAGACTCTGGAATTGCAGGATACTCCCTGGGGCATCGTCACAAACAAACCGGCCTATCTTACTGAACCGTTGATCTCCGCTTTAGAGCTTGATACACGCGCCGCTTGTGTTGTCAGTGGTGATACCACACCATATAGCAAACCTCACCCGGCCCCCTTACTCCATGCCTGCCAGCATATCAATGTTAACGCCAGTCAATGTATTTACATAGGTGATGCCCAGCGCGATATCGAAGCAGGACGTAAGGCCGGTATGAAAACCTTGGCGGCCAGCTTCGGTTATATAAATAAAAATGACAATATAAAACTGTGGGGTGCTGATGGCATTATTGACCACCCTTCGGAGATTATCGATTGGATCAGGCAATAAACCAAACAATTAAAGAAGCCAGCCATGCTATCGCGCAAATCGCGTTAGAAACGCCAATACTGTTCTTCGCAGCTTGCATAGCTGCCTGCATTCTATTGTTGTTAATCGGAGCATTATTAGGCTTCCTTCGAGGACAAAGCAAGGTAAATGGATTAAAAGAAGAACTTATTGCCATTAGCACTCGACTAGAAGTAGAACGCCAATCTATGGCGCAACAAATCGCTGCCGCAGATGCGGCTCACGACCAGCTCAAAAGCAGTTTTGCCGAACTCTCACGCGAAGCATTAAAAAGTAATAGCGATGAATTTTTAAAACTAGCCGGTGAAAACTTAAAGCAACATCACGCTAAGGCCGAGCACTCACTATCGGAAAAACAAACCGCCGTTGCCAATCTAGTGAAACCGATTAAGGAAGCCTTAGATAAAACCAATAAACAACTTCACGATGTTGAGCTAGAACGTAAACAAACCTACGGCGCGTTAGATAAACACCTCGAAAATATGATGCTCTCACAAAGAGACTTACAACTTGAGACTCGACGACTCGCTCAAGCGCTACGCCGCCCAGAAGTCCGCGGCCAATGGGGTGAAACCACGCTAAAACGTTTAGTAGAGCTAGCTGGCATGTCAGAACATTGTGATTTTGAGCAACAAGTTTCTCAGGAAAATGACGATGGGCTATCACGCCCAGACATGATTGTTCGCCTTCCCGATGCACGTAATATTATTGTTGATGCAAAAACGCCTTTAGACAGCTACCTAAGTGCTGTTGAGAGCGTTTCCGACGAAGAACGGCAACAACATCTTGTCGCTCACGCACGCAAAGTAAAACAACGGACTCGCGAGCTTGCCAGCAAAGCTTACTGGGCCCAGTTTAAAAATACTCCTGACTTTGTTGTATTATTTATTCCCGGCGATCAATTCTTAGACGCAGCATTAGATGTTGATTACGATTTACTTGAATACGCTATACAACAAAAAGTGCTACTTGCTACACCTACTAGCCTTATCGCCTTGCTGCGCGCTGTCTCCTACGGCTGGCGACAACAAGTCTTAGCTCAAAATGCAGATAAAATCCGAGAAATTGGTGATGAACTATATAAACGTATGGCGACCTATAGTGATCACCTAGCCAAGCTTGGTCGCTCCCTTAAAGCAAGTGTTGATAACTATAATAAGGTCGTAGGTTCGTTTGACCGACAACTCCTGCCTGGCGCCAGAAAATTCACCGAAATGGGAGTTATAGAGAAAAAAGAAATGTCTACACTAGAAGGGATCGAAGCCTTCGTCAAAGAACCTATCAATACTGAAACAAAAGAGAAAAATTAGCAGTAGTTTTCCAGATACCATTGATAAGTAGAAGCGACACCTTCTTTTAACGCAATTTTTGCAGACCAACCTGAATTATTAATACGCGTAACATCAACCAACTTACGCGGCGTGCCGTCAGGCTTAGAACTATCGTAAACGATATCACCGGAATACCCGACGACCTCTTTCACTAGCCCAGCTAAATTGGCAATGCTGATATCTTCACCTACACCGATATTTACCCACTCATCAGTGTTATCATAGCTCTCTAATAAATGTATACACGCTGCAGCACAATCATCGACATGTAGGAACTCGCGCTTAGGTGTTCCCGAACCCCATACGGTTACCGTTGGATCATTATTAATTTTCGCTTCATGAAATTTACGCATCAAAGCAGGTAGCACATGCGAATTATTCAGGTCAAAATTATCGCCTGGCCCATAAAGATTTGTGGGCATCGCGGAAATGTATTGACAGCCATATTGCTTTGAATAAGCCTGACATAACTTAACACCCGCTATTTTTGCGATCGCATACCACTCATTAGTAGGCTCAAGCGGACCAGTCAATAAATAATCTTCCTTAAGAGGCTGATCGGCAAGTTTTGGGTAGATACACGTGCTACCTAAAAAAAGAAGCTTTTCTACCCCCGACACATACGCACCGTGAATAAGATTAGACTCGATCATCAAATTGTCATAGAGAAACTCGGCAGGATAGGTATCGTTAGCGTGTATGCCGCCAACCTTGGCTGCCGCGACGACCACATAATTCGGCTTGTGTTGCGCATAAAACTCACTCACCGCTTTAGGGTCACGCAGATCAACTTCGCTGCTCGTTGCACAAACGATATTATTAAAACCTTCTGCTTGTAATTTACGAACAACAGCAGAACCCACCAAACCACGATGGCCTGCCACATAGATAACAGCATCTTTATTCAGAGACATAACAACTTAATTTAAACTATTCGAAGTGACTGAAAATTTTGTAACCTTCTTTACGACACAGCTCATCTTTTTCTGCATCACGAAGATCTTCTCGCACCATTTCGCTCACCATCTGTTCTAGAGAACATTCTGGCTCCCAACCCAACTTCTGTTTAGCTTTGGTCGGATCACCAAGCAATGTCTCTACTTCTGCAGGACGGAAGTAACGTGGATCAACCTCAACCAGCACCTCGCCGTTTGCTTTATTGCGACCAATCTCATCGACGCCTTCACCCTCCCAGGCCAGCTCAATATCAATTTCTGCAAACGCTGCATCGACGAACTGGCGCACAGAGATTTGCTTACCCGTGGCGATAACAAAGTCCTCGGCTGAGTCCTGCTGTAGGATCAACCATTGTGCTTTGACATAGTCACGCGCATGCCCCCAATCACGTAAAGAATCCAAATTCCCCAAGTAAAGCTTATCTTGCAGACCTAGCTTTATACGCGCTGCAGCACGGGTGATTTTTCGAGTCACAAAGGTTTCACCACGAAGCGGCGACTCGTGGTTAAACAAGATCCCGTTACATGCATACATACCATATGACTCGCGGTAGTTAACCACTATCCAATAGGCATAAACTTTTGCTGCCCCGTATGGGCTGCGAGGATAAAACGGTGTGGTTTCTTTTTGCGGTATCTCTTGCACCTTACCAAACATCTCACTAGTCGACGCCTGATAAAAACGTGTTTTCTTTTCTAGACCTAAGATACGAATAGCTTCAAGTATTCTTAATGTTCCCAATGCATCGGAATTAGCCGTATATTCTGGGGTTTCAAAGGAAACGGCAACATGACTTTGCGCGGCGAGATTATAAATTTCATCTGGCTGAACTTCCTGCACAATACGAATCAAATTAGTTGAGTCTGTAAGATCCCCGTAATGTAAAACAAACTTACGTCCGGTCTCATGTGGATCCTTATAAAGGTGATCAATTCTATCAGTATTAAATGAGGAAGCACGACGTTTAATTCCATGAACCGTGTATCCCTTACTTAACAAAAACTCTGCTAGGTAAGCACCATCTTGCCCCGTTACACCTGTTATTAATGCAACCTTACCTTCACCTGGTAATTGACTCACTCTGTTTTCCTCTTGTTGTAATCTGTATAACCCAAGCCAAAATAAAGCCAGCGACGGCCCCGACACCATCAGCTACCACGTCAAACAGGCTAGACGTACGATTGACAATTGTTGCCTGATACAGCTCATCACAGACACCTATTAGCACAACAGCTAATACAATTACCACCATACTACTCCAACCATAGTAGCGATAGATCGCTTTGGCCAGCAAAAAAGCTAGCACGCCATAAGCAACAAAGTGCTGTATTTTATCAAGCCCACTAAATGCTTGCGGCTCACCACTACCTGGTTGCGAAGCTGACCAAAAAATCACTGCCAACCATAAAAAAAAGCCCACGGCGTAATGTAAGCGTTTTAACCTTAGTACCTGCATTCTATATCGTCACCAATTAGCAAATCTTTGTTTTATGCAGTATTTTTCGAAAAATCATGCTGATGCCATGACCACGCCGTCTCTATCATGATAGCAAGCGATTCATATTGAGGTTGCCAACCAAGCTCCGCTCTGGCCTTATCAGACTCAGCCACTAACACAGCTGGATCACCTGCTCGTCGTGGCGCATCGACCACAGCGATATCCTTGCCAGTAACCTTACGTGCTTCCTCGATTACTTCTTTTACGGAATAGCCATTACTATTGCCAAGATTGTAGACACTACTTTCGGCACCATCCAACAATTTTTCCATAGCCAAGTAGTGCGCCTGGGCTAAGTCGTTAACATGAATATAATCCCTTAAACACGTACCGTCTTCAGTAGGATAATCCTTACCAAAAATACTAATGTGCTCCCTAACACCTGCTGCAACCTGCAATACTAAGGGGATGAGATGTGTTTCAGGTTGATGACGTTCACCTATCGTTGCTGACTCATCCGCACCACAGGCATTAAAGTAACGTAGACAAATAGATTTTAAGCCAAAGGCTTCATCACAATCCTTCAACATCCTCTCAACAGCTAATTTAGTGGCACCGTAAGGATTTGTCGGTTGGGTGCGACTTTGTTCAGTGATAGGTAACTGCTCAGGTTCACCATAAACGGCGGCCGTTGAAGAAAATATAAATCGCCCAACCTTATGCTGCTGCATAGCTTTTAATAGTAGCGTCGTTCGTGCAACATTGTTGGTGTAGTACTTTAATGGATCGCTAACCGATTCACCAACCAGTGAAGATGCCGCAAAATGCATCACCACATCAAATTGATTATTATCAAAAAGCCTTGTCAATAGCTCCTGATCACCGAGATCACCCTCAACAAACTCACCCGCCGTAACCAAGTCACGATGCCCAGTACTCAGATTATCAAGCACCGTGACCTTGACACCTTTACCATCGAGATACTTAGTCATGTGTGAGCCAATATATCCGGCACCGCCCACTACCAATACGCTTGGCTTATCACTCACTCTCTTTCCACCTTATACATTATCAAGACTTAGTCAAAGTCATTTCCTAAACGGCCTGGCTAAGCTATTCTTTAACCCAGTCGCTACTAACCTTTGAACATGCATAAACCTGCTGATATTGAGAAAGCCTACGTGTTTTGCCAAGAAAAGGCACGTAATCATTACGAAAACTTTCCCGTTGCATCCATACTGCTTCCTAAAAAGCTGAGAAAGCCCGTTAGCGTGATTTATGCTTTCGCCAGAACTGCAGATGATATTGCTGATGAAGGCGATATCGCGGATGAGCAACGACTCACTCAACTACAAGACTACGAGATCCGTTTGGAACTTGCTGCTAATAATCAGGCAGACGATGATCCAGTATTCATCGCTTTGGCCGATCTGATCCGGCAATATCCAGCTGTAGTTCAGCCACTGATGGATTTGCTCACTGCGTTTCGCTCCGATGTAACAACGAAACGCTACCAAACACCTGATCAGTTGCTGGAGTACTGCCGCTATTCTGCCAACCCTGTTGGCAGAATAGTATTATTGCTAAGCGATCATTGCAGCCAAGAAAACATTTTGTATTCCGATGCGATATGCAGTGCTTTACAGTTAATTAACTTTCTTCAGGATATCGATATCGATTATCAAGACAAACAACGCATTTATATTCCTCTCGATGATATGCAACATTTCGGTGTTACAGAAGCTGATCTCGCTGAAAAACGTAATTCAAACCAGCTTCAATTATTGGTCGAACATCAAATTAATCGAGCCCAAGACCTGCTTGACGAAGGCTCGGCTTTAGGCAAACAACTTCCTGGCCGCTTAGGCCTAGAAATAAAATTCACTGTAGCAGGCGGACAACAAGTATTACGGGCTCTACGCCGAAGAAAAGACATATTTTCGCAACCAAGACTACGCCGACGTGACTGGCTAAGCATAGCAGCCCGCGCGCTCTTCGCGTAAGCTAAGCGCAGACATAATTTCACATATAGTAGTTATGGACCCAGATAAATATTGCCAAGAAAAAGCAGCAGCAAGTGGCTCTAGCTTTTATTACAGTTTTTTGTTTCTTGAACCCAAACAGAAACAAGCCATGATCGCACTTTACGCTTTTTGTCGTGAAGTTGACGATATCGTCGACGAATGCACCGAGGAGAGCATAGCGCGAACAAAACTACAGTGGTGGCGCGAAGAAATATCGCGCTTACATAGTGGTGAACCCAGACACCCTATCAGCAAAGCACTGGCAAAATCTCTAGACACCTTTGACCTTGCTGAAGAATACTTCCAGGAAATTATTGATGGCATGGAAATGGATCTAGATTATCAAGCCTATCCAAGCTTTAAAGAACTCGGGCTCTATTGTCATCGTGTTGCCGGTGTGGTCGGCTTACTCTCTGCAGAAATATTCGGTTATGAAAACCGAAAAACCTTAGACTATGCGAGAGAACTAGGCTTTGCTTTCCAATTAACCAATATATTGCGTGATGTAAGAGAAGATGCTGATCGTGGCAGGCTTTATATTCCACTGGATGAACTAGAAAAACATAGTGTTCCAGCCGAAGACATTTTTACACACAAACATTCCAAAAATATGTTGTCTCTATTTCAATCTCAGGCAACGCGCGCGTCGGAATACTATCAAAAAGCTTATCAAGCACTACCCGATGAAGACCGCTACAAACAGCGCTGCGGCTTGATCATGTCTGCTATATATAAAACCACACTGGATGAAGTAGAAAATGATGGATTTCGCGTGCTCAGCCATCGAACGTCACTAACACCTTTACGCAAACTCTGGATTGCCTGGCTAACAGCGCGCAAAGAACACAAGCTTGAGAAAAAACGCCTACGCAATTGTCGTACTGGATGAACGCAAATACGCGCATTGTCATTATCGGTGGTGGCTGGGCTGGAATCGCTACAGCACTTGAACTAAGTCAGTATAACTTGGCTATCACGCTTATCGAGAGCAACCAGGAATTAGGTGGTAAAGGCCGAAATATCAGCATTGATGACTGTGAAATCGATAACGGCCAACACTTAATGATTGGCGCCTACTCTGAAATACTACGATTATCGAAAATCATGGGGCTTCAGGAAACTTCGTTATTTCATCGACTACCTACCCTGCTAGAATCACGCTCCTACAAACATCCCGGCTTTCGTTTATCTTTAGGAAAACTGCCAGCGCCTTTACACTTTGTCGTCGGTTTGTTGGGTGCTAAAGGCTTTTCGGCTAAAGAAAAGCTAAGCATTATCAAACTATGTTTAACCCTAGACACAGCTGATTTCAAAATTGAACAAGATCACACCCTTTCATCATGGCTCAGCTCTTATAGTCAAGATAACAAAGTCATTCAGCAATTTTGGCGTCCGCTCTGTTTAGCCATCCTTAATACACCTATTGAAATCGCCTCGACTGAGGTTTTTTTACGTGTACTAAAAGATAGCTTTACGAAAAAACGAGAACACTCTGATTTTTTGTTTGCTAAAAAGAATATTGGCCAGTTATTTCCAAAACCGGCAATGCAATATTTAAAACAAAGAAACATTGATATCCGTACCGGACTGAGAGTCAAGCATGTAATGTACGATAAGGGTAAATACGTACTACACACCGTCGACCAAACAATAATCGCCGATCAGCTTGTACTAGCTGTACCACCACCGCAGTGCATAAGAATCACTCAGTCGATTAACGAGCTTCAACCAATTCGAAATAAGCTCGAACGTATACAGTACTCACCTATTACAACCATCTATTTCCAATATCCTACTTATGTGGAATTAGGCCAACCGATGTTGGGAATAAGCGGTGGCCTACTCGATTGGTTGATTGATCGAAAAATAAGCAGACAGCCGGGGCTAATCGCCGCGGTAATCAGTGGCCCAGGTGAACATATGGACTTAAACAAACACCAACTCGAAGAAAAAGCCATTACTGAAATAAAGACCCTCTTTCCTCAGTGGCCAACACCCACTAAAGTCTCTATTGTTCGGGAAAAGCGTGCGACGTTTTTATGCGAAAAAGGCATTAATGATTTACGACCAGAAAACAAAACGCCTGGTGATAATCTTTGGCTTGCTGGTGACTATACAAATACAGGCTATCCAGCGACACTGGAAGGAGCGGTAAGAAGTGGTGTTAGCTGTGCTCGACAGATTGTCGATCGTATGAACAAGTAGCTATGTAAAAGCTAAGCTTCTATCCGTATCGACATCGCCTCTTCAATAGAAGTCCGCTTCATTCTGGCCAGCTTAATCGCGTTATCACCTAAACGACGCATCCCTTGCTTGATAGCCATCTCGGCGATCTCCTTATAAGGCCGGTTCTCACTAATCAATGCCGCAATTTCAGGCGTAACGACCATGAGTTCTGTTACTGTCGTACGACCTCTAAAGCCGGTAAAACCGCATGCAGGACAACCCTGTCCGCGGTAAAACTTCTCTTCGACGGAAACACCGAGAAGACGTCGCAGCGCAGGATCAACGTCTTCTTCTGCTAAACACTTGGGGCAATTTACGCGCACCAAGCGCTGCGCCATCACGCCCAACAAGGTTGATCCCAACAAATAAGGTTCAACGCCCATATCGATCAACCGTGTCGCGGCACTGGGTGCATCATTAGTATGTAAAGTACTGAAAACGAGATGCCCCGTTAACGAAGCTTTGGTGGAAATTTCAGCCGTTTCCGCATCACGCACCTCACCCACCATAATGACATCAGGATCATGGCGTAAGAAATGTCTCAATACAGTAGAAAACGTATTGCCCTTTACATTGGCAACTTGGACTTGCTCAATACCGTCAATATCATATTCCACAGGATCTTCGACGGTAAGGATATGAGGGTTACGCTGTTTAACTTCGTTAAGCAAAGCGTACATCGTCGTCGACTTACCCGAACCTGTCGGCCCAGTGACTAAAAACAAGCCGTGTGGACGATGTAAAATTGACCTGACTGACGCCAATTCACTTGCTTGCATACCAAGCTTAGCCAGTGGCTTTAAGCCAACATCTTTATCAAGAATACGTATCACAACGCTTTCACCGCGTACCGTCGGGATAACCGATATGCGCAGATCAATCACTTTCTGCCCACGTACCAACCGTGCGTGACCATCTTGCGAAAGGCGTCTCTCAGCAATATTCATTTGCCCGATGATCTTTACGCGACTCACCAGGGCAGCTAGCAAAGAACGATGTAAAGCTCGAGAAAACTGCATTTTCCCGTCAATCCGATAGTAGACATTCACCCGATCTTTTTCGGGTCGGATATTAATATCAGATGCACCGCGCGTGACTGCTTGCAGCACAATCGCATTGAGTAAGCGAACAATTGGCTTTTTCTTAGCCTGCTGTTCAATAACGTGGACAGCCTCGTTGGCAGCCGGATCCTCGACGGAATCCAGCTGCATATCTTCTATGGCCTCGACTTCCTCATGTTCGCTATAGAACTTACTCAAGGCCATCGCCATATCTTCCGGCGACACCATCACCGCTTCGACACGCTGATTGGTGTTAAACTGCAAGGCGTCGATACCCTGTTGGTCTAAGGGGTTCTCCATTGCCACAACCAACTTGCCATCAACAAAACCAAGCGGAAAAATGTTGTATTGCATGGCAAGGTCAGTGGGGACTTTGACCTTGGTTTCAGGCGGGACCTCATAGCCTTCTAACTTGACCATGGGAATATTAAGCTTATGCGCAAGGGCGGAGTTGATTTGCTCAGGCGTAGCAATTCCCATCTCGACTAAGATACGACCAAGGTGTTTGCCGTTTTCCTGAACTTGCTGCGACAGCGCGGCCTCTAGCTGAGCCTCCGATATATGGCCAGCACTGACCAAGACCTCGCCTAAATAGGAAGTCGTGACAGACTCTTTATTCGTGACAACCTCAGCCAGGTCGTCAACATTTTTTACGACGTGCTCCGTCACCATAAGCATTTGAGCGCTCTCAGAACGTTTTAACAGCGCCTTTTATAGAGCACCGGTAATTAATTGATATAAGCAAAATAAATAGAAAACGCCAAAACTTTGGCGCTATTTATAACGAAATTATACGATATTCCATGTACTTAGCGTAGCCTATCGCCATATATCAGGTAAATATAGTGGCACGACTTTCGCATTACTACTGCCAAGATCAACTGGAGTGACAATGCCATGCCATTATTGCAGCCGATAGACGATGCCGTAAGGCAAGTGACTGCTGACACGGTATTTTTTGACCAAAACAAGGCTCAGCAAGACAAAACCGAAGATAAGTCGCTAGCGGCCTTATTTCGAATTTCTGGTGCGCTACAAACCAGTCTCGACATTCATGTCGTTATCCAGGCCTTCTATGATGGGATAACCGACCTGTTTGGCACCTGCGCACTGGAATATAAGCGGGAAGAGAGTAAACTTAAGCTTCAGCATGGCAGTCTTGCCCGTCATAAATGCCACTACCAACTCACACTTCATGGAAAAGCCTTAGGCGAGCTGACACTATCACGACGTAAGCGCTTTCAGAAATCAGAAATTCAACTGATTGAGAACCTAATCTGCACTCTGATAAACCCATTAAATAACGCTTTACTTTATGAAGAAGCCCTTGCAGCAGCGCTAAAAGACCCTCTAACTAACCTGAATAATCGACGCGCCATGGAAGCCACCCTGGCCCGCGAAGTCGAGCTAGCAAAGCGTAATCGCTCTCAGCTATCGGTTATTGCCTTAGATATTGATCACTTTAAGAAGATTAATGACACGTATGGCCATTTAGCAGGTGATAAAGTCATTATCGAAATCGCCAACATGTTAGAAAGTGCAGTACGTAGCTGCGATATCGTTTTCCGCTACGGCGGGGAAGAATTTGTCGTCGTCCTTAGCAGTACAGACTTGGCTGGCGCACAACTGCTTGCCGAGAGAGTACGCAAAACCATCGAATCCAAGAGCGTATCATGCGAAGAAGGCGAGATCGCTATCACTGCAAGCCTAGGCGTTGCCAGCTACGAGCGTGG
>CAYUVE010000013.1:22761-25076 GCA_964447985.1 uncultured Thiotrichales bacterium | reverse complement strand
CTTCCCACTATATGTAGGTGAGTGACATCGTTGGTAAGTAAAGAGGGTTGCTAGGCATCGACGCCAGCCCGGAGTCATTGTAGTATAGTCCTGCTATAATAAACGAACGCATAAGCGTTCAACGGTTCTAAGACAACAAATAAGCATTTCTGCTAGAGGCAGCTATGAAAAAAATAGAAGCGATTATCAAGCCGTTTAAGCTCGACGAGGTACGTGAAGGACTGTCAGCGATTGGTATTACCGGAATGACAGTGACAGAAGCTAAGGGTTTTGGCCGACAAAAAGGTCATACTGAGCTCTATCGCGGTGCCGAATACGTCGTGGATTTTATTCCTAAGGTAAAGATTGAAGTGGTTGTTACCAATGATCAGCTAGACAGTGCTTTAGAGGTTATTACTAACGAAGCACGTACAGGCAAAATTGGTGACGGTAAGATCTTTGTGGTTTCAGTTGAAAAAGTCATTCGCATTAGAACTGGCGAACAAGATAACGACGCTATATAGATAACGTTCGTCACCTCCCCAAGGCTTGTTCTTTAGGCCTTGGGTTTAAGGTTTTTAGCTTTTGCTAGCTTTGTTCAGTGCCCGTGTTACTGGGTGGTCAGGGTAGTTGAGCTGTAATACCCGCATGCTGTCATTGGACAGATAGTGCATACCTAGAAATTTGTAAGTTCTCACGAGTATCGATAGTGCTTCCGCTGTGGCGGGTGTTTCCGGCATGTTTTCAACGATATGTTTTGCACGATTGATGGCTGCGATATAAGCACCACGTTTGACATAAAAACGCGCGACGTGAATTTCGTGCTCCGCAAGCGTGTTACGCAGATATATCAAGCGTTGTCTTGCGTCAGGGCTATATTGGCTATCAGGAAATTTACTCACCATTTCTGAAAAGTATTGAAAAGATTCTTGTAGCGTTCGCGGGTCGCGCGTAGCTGGATTAAAAAAGCGAATGGGTCCAAATTTACCTGATCGGTCGTCAAATGTGGCGAGACCACGTAAGTAATAAGCGCGATCAACTTTTTCATGTCGTGGGTTAAGTCGAATAAAACGGTCTGCTGCACTTAGTGCGGCCTCAGGTTCCTCGTTATCAAGATAGGCATAGCCGATATCGAGTTGCGCGCGCTGGGCAAAAGGCCCGAAAGGGAAGCGTTTTTCTAGTTCTTGGTAGTACTCAATAGCGAGATCATAGTTCTTTTTACTATAAGCATTGGTCGCTTCGTCATAGAGCCTGGATGCAGACCAGTTGCCTGGGACATCGTCCTTATCAGGAAAAAGCGCGCAACCAGCGCTGAGTAGGAATGAGCTGAGAACTAAAGTGCGGAGAAAGAAACTTATCAAAATAAATTGCCAAAAACGTTAAATTGCCATTATAAACGGCAAAAATCACAAAATCAGTGCTTGATTAGGGTTTTTTGAGTTTAACTTGGATATCAGAAATCGGCCTAACCCAGGGATTAGGTTCGCGTAATGCGGCGCTAAGGCCCTCAATAGCCAGCAGGGCCTCGTTTTTACTACGATAAAGGCCATAAGTTAAGGTATACCAGTCATTGCCTGCGTTTTGACTTAGAAAATAACCAGCTTGGTCGGAGATTTGATGTTCTTCAATATATTCTTCTAAGGACGTTTCGTCATTGGTTCCTAGTAGCTGTAGCGTGTAGCTACTGCTTGGCTGAGATAAATACCAATCTTCACGTTTTACGCCTTTTGTATTTTCGTAATTAGCTAGTGTGCTCGGGTCGGCCGTATTAGGCGTGATTAAGTTGATATGCGAGTCTTCTTCTGCGTGATCTTCGGCGCTAAAAATGGGGGTTTGTGCTTGTGATTCCAGCGGCAAGATAGTGACAGAGCCTGGTGCACGATTATTACGTTGTTTTAGCTTATCAGGATCGACTCGGGTCACTTGGGTACCGGATGAACGATCAGTATCATTGTGCTGATAGTCGGGGTATTTACGGGCCAGAGCTCGTCTCACATTCTCCGCTTGAGCGACATCACCCAGAGCAGTAAACGCATCAATCATAATTGAATACGCCTCAGGTGCTGTCTCAGCACGAGTATAGTTTTTAACAATATAGTCCGAACGAGCTATGGCTTCCTGATATTTATTCAGTGACAAGGCTTTGTTGGCCAGTCCGAGTTCATGATCGGCAAGCTTACTGTGAAGCACTTCCATGCGCACCCTAGCGTCTTGATTATATTTGCTATTCGGAAAACGCCGCACTTGTTCGGCAAAATATTCAAATGCCTTACGGGCTGTGATTGTGCTGATAGTCGGGGTATTTACGGGCCAGAGCTCGTCTCACATTCTCCGCT
>CAYUVE010000013.1:10786-22661 GCA_964447985.1 uncultured Thiotrichales bacterium | reverse complement strand
ATTGTGCTGATAGTCGGGGTATTTACGGGCCAGAGCTCGTCTCACATTCTCCGCTTGAGCGACATCACCCAGAGCAGTAAACGCATCAATCATAATTGAATACGCCTCAGGTGCTGTCTCAGCACGAGTATAGTTTTTAACAATATAGTCCGAACGAGCTATGGCTTCCTGATATTTATTCAGTGACAAGGCTTTGTTGGCCAGTCCGAGTTCATGATCGGCAAGCTTGCTGTGAAGTACCTCCATGCGCACCCTAGCGTCTTGGTTATATTTGCTATTTGGAAAACGCCGCACTTGTTCGGCAAAATACTCAAATGCTTTACGGGCTGTGGTTGTGCGACTGTTTGGGTTGAGCTGCTGATTTTCTAGTTGAGCGATGCCTTCACCGTAACGAGCAAGTCCGCGTAAATAATACGCATAATCAATTAAGGGGTGGTCCTGATAGGACTGAATAAAGGCATTGCTGGTATCAACCGCTGCATCGTTATTACCCATTTTGTAATGGGCGTAACCACTGCCCAAGAGTGCTTGTGGGGCCGCCATATCTTCAGGGAATTCCTGGCGCAACCGCGAGAAATGCTCGATCGCTTGGCGATAGTCACCATCTTTGATCGCTATTTGACCTTGTGTGAATGCGCCGGAGGCGGAGTTTGACGGCGCTCTAGGTTCTGGGTTTGCGCCACTTGGCGCTTCAGGGGTTGTAGAGCATGATACGCAAATTGATAAAGCGATGCCTAGCAGCCAATGTTTATTCACTATCAGCTGCCTTGTTCAAAATTCGTCATGGGTTGCTTAGGAAATTTTTGGGCGAATTGTAAGCGTAGCAACTCCGCAGTAGAAAGGTCGCCCAGTGCTTCGTAGGCACTAATCATCAAAGCATAGGCCTCTTGTGCAGCATGTGTATCCATATAATGTTTAATAATATACTCCGCACGAGCTATAGCATCGCGGTTTTTTTCTTGCTGAAAAGAGTCTTTGGCAAAGGCCAGCTCATATTCAGCAAGCTTGTTAAACAGCACCTCCATGCGCAACCGCGAATCTTCGACGTATCGACTATCCGGATAGCGGCGCACGAGATACGAAAACGATTCAAACGCCTCGCGTGCTAAGGTAGGGCGATTATTGCTGACTAACTCATTGTTTTGCAAGTGTTCAATGCCAGGGTTATATCGTGTTAAACCGTTTAAGTAATAAGCATAATCAAGTAAACGATGCTTTTTATATGATTTGATGAAGCGTTTAGTAATACGGCTTGCTGCTTTATTATTGCCTACTTTGTATTGTGCGTAGGCTTTACCTAAGAGGGCATTAGGCAGTCGGGTGTCATTGGGGAAGTCTTTTATTAATTTAGAGAACTGTTCGCTAGCTAGTGCAAACTCTTCGTTCGATATTGCTGCTTGGCCAAGCGAATAAATTTCGGAAGCAATATCCTTTAATTGTTGTTTGTTGGGATTTTCACCGTTTTGTTGATTAGCAACACCTGTTTGGTTCTCAGGTGACACCGCGCATGCACTAAGCAGCAGCAGAATTACGCTTGATAGCGTAAAGATTTTCACCTTTTGGTTCACGGGAGGTCTCGACGATTAGTATAGGTTGAGTCGGTATTTTATGGCGACCGCGGTTTGGCATACCATGCCAATAAACCGCGCTGGTCACTATAGCAAAGCCTATCGTTAGCTGTCTTAATTTTCACTGAACTGTCATAAAGTCGCGATCTTACATAAACTAGACAAGGCCATTGGTATCCCAGAATATCGTCGTCGATTTTTTATTATCAGAAATGAGCACCGACCTAGACCAATTAAAACAAACGCAGACAGTAGCAAGTGAGCACTCAGGTATGCGACTTGACCAAGCTTTGGCGCGTATGTGGCCTGAGTATTCTCGGTCTCGTCTCAAACAATGGGTGGATGAGGGTCTGGTATCGGTCAATGATGATATTTTGCGGCCTAAGGATAAGGTCCATGAAGGAGACGAAATTCAGTTACAGCCGCAGCTTGTGCCCAAGCAAAGTTGGTTACCAGAAGATATCCCTATCGATTCAGTTTTCGAAGATGAGCATATTATTGTGGTTAATAAGCCTGCCGGCATGGTTGTCCATCCGGCGGCGGGGAATTACAGTGGTACCTTGGTCAACGCCTTATTGCATCATGATGAGACTTTAGCGGGTTTGCCGCGTGCTGGTATTGTCCATCGATTAGATAAAGACACCACGGGTTTGTTAGTCGTAGCTAAAACATTGCAGGCGCATAAGTCTTTAGTCTCACAACTGCAAGATCGCAGTGTTAAGCGAAAATACTTGGCGATTGTTCACGGCACCTTAGTGGCAGGAGCGAGCATTGAGCAGCCCATCGCGCGTCACCCTGTCAATCGTCAGCGTATGGCAGTAGTCGCTAATGGTCGAGAAGCCATTACCCATTATCGAGTTGAGGAACGTTTTCGGCGTCACACCTTAATAAATGTTCAGCTCGAGACTGGCCGTACTCATCAAATACGTGTGCACATGGCGTACCTAAAACATCCTTTGCTTGGTGATCCCACCTATGGAGGGCGAGCAAGAAAATTAGCCGGTGCTAGTGAAGAGCTAACATCTTGTCTCGATAATTTTAAGCGCCAAGCTCTGCATGCCTTTGAACTGGGTTTGCAACATCCTATCAGTAAACAGGACTTATCATGGCAGGCACCTATACCCGAAGATATGAAAACCGTGATAGAAGCTCTACGCTTAGATGCTGAGCAAGTTTCTGCATGACGCAGTCTCAGTCATTTATTATCCCTGATTGGCCCGCACCTTCCTGGGTGTGCGCGGCAAGTACCACTCGTTTAGGCGGGCAAAGTAAGGCGCCCTATACGAGTTTTAATTTAGCGCAGCATGTTGGTGATGATGCCAAGAATGTCGAGAACAATCGCGCATTGCTTGGCGATACCTTGTCTTTGCCTACAAAGCCAAGTTGGTTAACGCAGATCCATGGTAAACATGTCGTCGATATTTCCGACGATTATCAAGCAGAGGCGGATGCGGCTTTCACACGCCAAGCTGAGAAAGTCTGTGTGGTGATGACAGCGGATTGTTTGCCGCTGTTACTTTGTCATCAGCAAGAAAAGGTGGTTGCAACGATCCATGTTGGTTGGCGCGGTTTGGCAGCAGGTATTATCGAAGCAACTTTAGCCTGTTTAAATGTTGATAATAATCAATTCATGGCATGGCTCGGCCCAGCGATTAGTGCTCAACACTTTGAGGTCGGTTTAGATGTCTACGAGGCGCTAGCCATCGATGAAGCCAGTAAGCAGTGTTTTTCAGAGGGACGTTGGCAACACTGGTATGCTGATTTGTACGGCTTAGCGCGTTTGCGCTTAATGCGAGCAGGTGTTAAGGCAGTTTACGGCGGTACTTATTGCACTTTTGGTGATGACGAGCGTTTTTTTTCTCATCGTCGCGATGGCATCTCGGGACGCATGGCGAGTTTGATTTGGATGCAAACTTAACGCGCTTGTCATGAGACCGTGCTAGTCTTGAAGCAGCTAGTTTAGTTGTAGTGCGGTTTCAATACTTGGCCAAACATTATCAAGAATATCGTCTTGTGCTTCGATAGTTGGGTGAATTTGGTCGGCCTGAAAGAATGTGGGGTCTTCTTCGAAACCTTCTAACAATGTTGGAACTAAGGCGACATGATGTTTGTCTGCCAGTTGTTGGTAGGTGGCAAAGAAATCTTGGGTATATTTGGATCCGTAGTTGGGTGGCAGATTAACCCCAACCAATATGACTTTCGACTGATGTGATTTGGCGATGTCTATCATACGGTCTAGATTTTTTTTCATCTCGGATAGTGAAAGACCGCGCAAACCGTCATTGCCACCAAGTTGAATAATGGTTAAGGCCGGTTGAGTCTTATTCAATGCACGGGCAATACGGTTGGCGCCACTTGCCGTGGTATCGCCGCTAATACTTGCATTGATAACACGAAAAGCAAGCTGGTTTTCGCTAAGGCGCTGCTTCAATAAGCCTACCCAGCCGGCTGCTTGTGGCATGTTATAGGCCGCGCTTAAGCTGTCGCCAACAATGAGGATGCTTGGTTTCGGCGTGGATGACGCAAAAGCCACTGTTGTAAACAGAAATAATGCTACTAGATTGAACAATAGGTTTGCTAAGAGCTTTGTCATGAGTGCTACGTCTACCCCTATACTGAAAGTGTCCTCTTTATCAAAGTCGGTCGCCGGGCCGGGCGGCGACTTACAGTTGCTCCAAGACATCAACTTTAGTGTTGAGACCGGTGAGCGGCTAGCCATTATCGGTAGTTCTGGCGCCGGTAAATCAACTTTGCTTGGCTTGATAGCTGGTTTGGACACAGCCACTAGCGGCTCAGTTCATATCAACGGCACATCGATATTCGATCTTGATGAAGATCAACGTGCTCGCTTACGTGGCGACAATATAAGCTTTGTGTTTCAGTCGTTCCAATTATTGGCAAACCTTAATGCTTTAGAAAATGTGGCCTTACCCTTAGAAATTAAAGGCCAGGCCGATGCCTTACTCAAGGCAGAAGCGCGTTTGGCTGAAGTTGGCTTAGCCGAGCGCTTACATCATTACCCTTCGCAGTTATCGGGTGGTGAGCAGCAACGTGTGGCTTTGGCGCGAGCTTTCGTAACGGAGCCAAAACTATTATTTGCCGATGAACCCACTGGAAGCCTTGATCACGACACCGGTGTCGCGGTAATTAATCTCTTGACCCAGTTAAATGAAAACCATGGTTCGACCTTATTAATTGTTACTCATGATGATAAGGTGGCGCAGTATTGCCAGCGCGTCATTAAGATTGAAGCAGGTCGTATCAAAACAGAAACGCGTTCGGATTCTAGGGCTCAACCGATATCAGCATGAATGCACTCATTTTAGCCTTGCGCATGTTGCGTCGATCATGGCGTAGTGGCGAAATACAAATATTATTTTGGGCTTTGTTTATTGCTGTAGCAGGTATGACAGCAGTAGAGGCCTTCACCGATCGCGTGCAGCAAGCCCTTGAGCAGCAAGCCAATGATTTGCTAGGTGCCGATTTGGTGGTGCATTCGGATCATCCGTTTA
This sequence comes from uncultured Thiotrichales bacterium, assembly GCA_964447985.1. Classification (GTDB taxonomy): domain Bacteria; phylum Pseudomonadota; class Gammaproteobacteria. Next base: position 17,581 of record CAYUVE010000013.1, on the reverse strand, counting down.
ACGATGATCTGAGTCAGTTAGCAAAAAGCCAAGGTTTGCAGTTTGATCTAAAGATAGAATTCCCTAGCGTAGCGACTGCGGGTGAAGCCTTACAGCTAGGTGCAATTAAAGCGGTAGGAAGTCAGTATCCTTTGCGCGGCCAACTGCGTATATCGCAAGAAATTGGTGCGGATATCGAAGCGGTCAGTCATGGTCCAGAGAGTGGGCAAGCCTGGTTAGATCAGCGTATGTTGGCTTTGCTAGGGGTCGCAGTAGGTGATGAAGTATCGCTTGGCTCCAAGGCATTTACGGTTAGCGCAGTATTACAACAAGAACCCGACCAAACCTCGGGCTTCTCGGCGCTTGCGCCACGAGTGATGATTCATGGGAATGATGTTGCGGCGACACAGTTGCTGCGCCGCGGTAGCCGTGCTAAATACAGTTTGTTATTGGCAGGTCAGCCAAATCAGTTGCAGGCGTTTCGCGAACAAGCTGCGAGCTTGCTAACACCAGCACAGCGTATTGAAGATGTTAAGCAAGCTAGGCCGCAAGTGGCTATTGCCCTAGAACGAGCCGATCGGTTTTTGGCCTTAGCTGCCTTAGTTAGTGTCGTACTAGCCGGTGTGGCGATTGTTAGTGCCAGTCGTCGTTACTTAACGCGTCATATGGATGAAGTTGCCGTATTGCGCTGCATGGGCGCAAGTTATAAAGATATATTTATCATTGTTGCGGGTCAGTTGATTATTGCTGGCTTTCTTGCGTCGCTATTAGGTGTATTAATCGGTTATGGCGTACAGTTTTTGCTGACCGAAACGATTTCTTCTTATGTTTCCAGTGATTTGCCTTTACCGAGTTTAGGCGCAGGGATTATTGCCTTTTTTGCCGGCCTGCTATTGCTGCTAAGCTTTGCCTTGCCTTCCTTGCTAAGATTAAGACGAGTGCCTGCGTTGCGTGTGTTGCGAAATGATGTCGGCAATGTCGAAATAAGCGGTGTTGGTCTTTATGTGTTTGGCCTGGGTACAGTAATCGCCTTAATGCTCTGGCAGGCTCAGGATGTTCGCTTAGTCCTCTATGTCGTATTAGGCGTGATTGTGGCTGCAATACTGCTTTATCTCATCGCACGACTAGCTATTCATTTGCTGCGTTATTTGCCCTTGAAAGATGGTTATGGTTGGCGTTTGGGTTTGCATGCCATGACACAAAGAAAAAACGATACAGCCTTGCAGTTAACAGCATGCGGTTTGGGTTTGATGGTGTTGTTATTGTTTGCGCTGATTCGAACCGATTTGCTAAACCAATGGCAGACAAGTCTGCCGCAAGATGCGCCTAACCATTTTTTGATTAATGTCCAACCTGGTCAGCAAGAACAAGTTTACGCGATCTTTGATAAGTATGGTGCTGTGAGACCTGACTTGTACCCCGCAGTTCGCGCCCGCTTGATAGCCGTAAATGGTGAGGATGCCACATCGGCTGATGTGGATGGTGATTTGAATTCCAGTGCTGATCGTCGGCCGGCACGCAGTATTAATCTTTCATTTTCCCAAGAACCTATTGCGCATAGTCCTGTCGTTTCAGGAGAGTGGTGGACAGAATCAGATAAGGGTGTGGTATCGCTAGAGCAAGACTTTGCTAAACGTATTGGTGCGAAAATTGGTGATACCGTTCGTTTTAATATCGCAGGTTTCGAACTCGAAGCAAAAGTCATGAACTTACGTAAGGTCGAGTGGGATTCGTTTAAAATTAATTTCTATATTGTTTTCTCGCCAGATGTAATGCGAGATCAACCTGCCACATTTATCAGTGCGTATCGTCAGGAAGAAGGTCAAGCAGAACTCAGTCGAGATCTCGTTACGCAAATTCCAAATGTGACGGTGATTGACGTGGGTAGCATTATCGCCCAAGTGCAGCAGATTATCGCTCGCGTCAGTGGTGCTGTAGAGTATGTGTTTATGTTCACCGTGTTGGCGGGTTGTGTGGTGTTATTCGCGGCAATTCATTCCACCTTAGAACAGCGTATACGCCACAGTGCTCTGATGCGTGCACTGGGTGCCAGCCGACGCCAGCTAAGCCAAGCTAATTTTGCTGAATTTACCGGTTTAGGTTTATTGGCGGGGCTGATTGCGGCCAGTGTTGCCACCGTTGTGGCCAGTGTTATCGCCTCAGTCTTATTTGATTTTTCTATCGTATTTAACGTTAGCGTTTGGTTATGGGGTGTTATTGCTGGGGTGATTATTGTTGGCGCGGTAGGTTTTGCGACAACCAGACAGGTATTGCAGCAACCACCTTGGCAGGTGTTAAGAGCCTTGGATTAGTTCTTAGCCGGCTGAGCTGGTTTTGGCGCCAACTTCGCGTAGTAGGCTTTCTAATTGCGTAAGGTTAGCCTTTATTTTTTCCGGCGCGCCATCACCGTAAAAAGTTCTTCGATCTTGTAGTGCATCGAGTATGGTGCCTTTTGAATATTGTTTATTAAAGATTGCGGCAATATCGGCCTTGGGGTGTTTCGCTTTTAAACGTTTAAAATATGCAATGATTTTTTTGCCCGTAGGTAATGCGCTGCTGACTTTATTGAGTACCACATGCATTAACGATTCGCCCTGCAGCTCGCCGCAATCAATCTCTTGATATATGCGCTCGAGTCTAAGTTGTTGCTCGGCCAGTAAGGCAAAAAACTTTTCGTGTTGATTGCGATCAACAAACTTGCACAGATTAGTGATAATCACGGCTCTCTCTTTCGGGTCGTCAGAGATGTGTGAATCTTTTACATAGCCAGAAGCACTGCTGACACTATCGTGTTTGGGCTCTTCTTTTGTTGGAATGCCCGCATAGCTGTTTAGGTTGAGCGAGAGCAGTAAAAAAATTGTAATTAAGCGAAGCATGATCATAAAGCCGATACCTATAGTGCATTGCACTATAGGTCGGCAGCTAAGCGTAATAATTTATGCGCGAGCTAAAAGGTTTTATTGTTCCAGCCCCACATATGTCTATCCGCAGCGCTGAATTCGATGTAGACACGTTCGCCGGGTATAGCGAGATGCTGGTGCATCAGCTCACAAAGTGCGGCAGATAGGGATGTGGTCTTGTCTTCGGGTAGGCCAATACTCTTGAGCTCGACATAGGCCATAGGGTCGTCTGTGCCGGCAAATACCATATCGGCGTCATGTGAGTAGCTGACCATAACATAGTTTTCCGATTTGCCGAGTTGATCCGCCACTGTCCTTGATGCGTCGTTAAGCAAGTCCTTGCGCTTGTGGGGGCTTAAGCCGGTATTGGTCATTATCATCATATACGGCATAGTCTGGCTCCTTCAAAGCAATGGTAACGAGCGATTTTCCAAAATTTCTCGAAATTACTACCACAATATCGGCCAAAATCACTATAAACATTATACTGAAGGCATATCTGCATGGCATAATATACGGTTCTAAACTCTGATTAGTTACTCCTGAAGAAACGATGCAGCAACAATCAACTGGCGCCGAGATCCTGACCGGCGCGGAAATATTGGCTCGGTGCCTAAAAGACGAGGGTGTCGAATTTGTGTTCGGTTACCCGGGTGGTGCCGTATTGCATATCTACGATGCCTTGTTTAAGCAAGAAGATGTCAAGCACATCTTGGTTCGTCACGAACAGGGCGCATCACATGCCGCCGATGGTTATGCGCGGGCAACCGGCAAGCCAGGCGTGTTACTGGTGACCTCAGGGCCTGGGGCAACCAATGCGGTGACGGGTATTGCTACGGCTTATATGGATTCCATTCCAATGGTGGTTATCACCGGTCAGGTCAACACCTGGGCTATTGGCAGTGACGCTTTTCAGGAGGTCGATGCTGTCGGAATTACCCGACCTTGCGTTAAGCACAATTTCTTGGTCAAAGACGTTAAAGACTTGGCTACCACGGTTAAAAAAGCATTTTATTTAGCTAGCAGCGGTCGTCCAGGCCCAGTGGTAGTTGATATTCCCAAGGATGTCACGGCAAATAGTGCGGTTTATCAGTATCCGAGAGATGCCGCGATTCGCTCCTATAATCCTGTGGCAAAAGGTCATACTGGTCAGATTAAGCGCGCGATTGAGTTATTGCAGCATGCCAAGCAACCGATGATTTATACCGGTGGTGGTGTGGTATTGGATAATGCTTCCGACCTATTAACGAAGTTTACGCAGAAACTTGGTTTTCCGATTACTAATACTTTGATGGGTTTAGGGGCTTACCCTGCATCAGATAAACAATTCCTCGGGATGCTAGGTATGCACGGCACCTATGAAGCGAATATGGCTATGCACGAATGTGATGTGCTGTTAGCGATTGGTGCTCGCTTCGATGATCGTGTCGTGGGAAAGGTTGATGAATTTTGTCCGTATGCGAAAAAAATTCATATTGATATCGATCCGGCGTCGATTTCAAAAAGCGTTCAGGTCGATGTGCCGATTGTTGGTTCAGTCAGCAGCGTGTTAACTGACATGATTGCGATTTTAGATGAACACGGTGGTCATAAAGATAAAAGTTCTTTGGAGAGCTGGTGGAACCGGATTGAATCTTGGCGTAGCCAAGATTGCCTGCGCTTTGATCGTAAAGCCGACATTATTAAGCCACAATCCGTTATCGAAACCTTACATAAGGTGACGAATGGCGATGCGTTCGTGACCTCTGATGTCGGGCAGCACCAAATGTGGGCGGCGCAATTTTATGGCTTCAATAAACCCCGTCGTTGGATTAACTCTGGTGGCCTTGGCACCATGGGCTTTGGTTTGCCAGCAGCCATTGGTGTTCAGTTGGCTTATCCTGATGAGACAGTGTGTTGCGTTACGGGTGAGGCCAGCATCATGATGTGTATTCAGGAGCTTTCCACCTGTCTACAGTACGGTCTACCGATCAATGTCGTTTCGTTGAATAATCGTTATATGGGTATGGTGCGTCAGTGGCAGGAATTCTTTTATGAAGGCCGCTATGCTATGTCGTATATGGATGCCTTGCCAGACTTTGTCGAGTTGGCACAAAGCTTTGGTCATGTTGGTGTTCGTGTCGAGTCACCCGCAGATGTCGAAGCAGCGCTAAAAGAAGCTGTTGCTGACACCAAGCGTTTACACTTTATCGATTTTGTTACCGATCAGTCAGAAAACGTGTTTCCTATGATTGAACAAGGTAAAGGGCATCATGAGATGCACTTGCCTGCACACATGACTGCCGAACGAGATCTCGCCTAGCAACAAAAAAACTATGAAACATATTATTTCTATCTTGCTTGAAAACGAGGCCGGCGCACTATCGCGGGTTTCTGGTCTATTCTCAGCGCGTGGTTATAACATCGAGTCGTTAACCGTGGCGCCAACAGAGGACGCAACGCTTTCACGTATGACTTTGGTCACCAGTGGATCTGATCAGGTCATTGAGCAGATTACAAAACAGCTGAATAAATTAGTTGATGTCGTCAAGCTCGTTGATTTGTCAGAAGACGCGCACATCGAGCGCGAAATGATGCTAGTCAAGATCAAAAGCTGTGGCACTGATCGTGAAGAGTTAAAGCGCTTAACCGAAATCTTTCGCGGTCGCATTATCGATGTGACGCCGCGTACTTATACCGTTGAATTAACTGGAACAGGCGCCAAACTTGATGCCTTTATCCAAGCCGTTGATGCAACGTCAATTATTGAAACCGTGCGTTCAGGTACATCAGGTATTGCGCGCGGTGACAAAGGTCTTAGTCTATAACACACTATTTTTTACGGGAGCTTTTTGTTTATGAACGTTTATTACGATAAAGATGCTGATCTGTCGATTATCAAATCGAAGAAGGTAGCAATTCTAGGTTATGGGTCACAAGGTCATGCCCATGCTAATAACTTAAAAGACTCCGGTGTGGATGTGGTTGTCGGTCTGCGTGAAGGCTCAAGTTCTGCTGTGAAAGCCAAGAATGCGGGTCTAGAAGTTAAATCAGTACCGGAAGCGACAGCGGCAGCTGATGTGGTCATGGTGTTATTGCCTGACGAGCATCAAGCGCGTGTTTATCGTAACGATATCGAGCCTAACCTCAAGCAAGGCGCCGTGTTGGGTTTTGCTAATGGTTTTAATATTCATTATGGTCAGATCGAGCCACGTGCTGATCTTGACGTCATTATGATTGCGCCAAAGGGTCCTGGGCATTTGGTTCGTTCTACTTATGAAAATGCCGGTGGTGTGCCAACTCTCATTGCTGTGCATCAAAATGCTTCAGGTGACGCCAAAGATGTGGCCCTGTCTTATGCTAGTGCTAATGGTGGTGGCCGTGCTGGTGTTATCGAAACAAACTTCCGCGAAGAAACCGAAACGGATTTGTTTGGTGAGCAAGCCGTACTATGTGGCGGCGCGACAGCATTAGTCCAAGCAGGTTTTGAAACCTTGGTTGAAGCGGGTTATGCACCAGAGATGGCTTATTTCGAATGCTTGCACGAGCTTAAGTTGATTGTGGATCTGATGTACGAAGGCGGTATCGCCAATATGCGTTATTCGATTTCGAATACAGCAGAATACGGTGATCTGACTCGTGGCCCACGTGTCGTAACTGATGAAACCAAGGCAGAGATGAAGCGTATTCTTGAAGAAATTCGTAACGGTGAATTCGCACGCGAATTTATTCTTGAGAACCAAGCCGGTGCAGCAACACTTAAAGCCAAGCGTCGTTTAGGCGAAGAGCATCCCATTGAAACAGTGGGTGCGAAATTGCGTTCTATGATGTCTTGGATCGCATCAAATAAAATCGTTGATCACTCTAAAAACTAGACGTTTTACTAACGATTCGAGTGCGTAGAGACCGGAGTGGGTCGGCGTTCTCATAGTCCTAT
>CAYUVE010000013.1:0-10686 GCA_964447985.1 uncultured Thiotrichales bacterium | reverse complement strand
ACTAACGATTCGAGTGCGTAGAGACCGGAGTGGGTCGGCGTTCTCATAGTCCTATTGCGCTAGCAGGATGGCCGCTATTTTTAGCGGCGATTCTGTTGGCGGTGATAGCGGCGCAATATCAAATTCTATTTGCGCTTCCTTTCCTGGTACTGTTTTTCGTACTGCTTTATGTGTTTCGAGATCCCTGGCGTAGCATTCCTCCCGATCCTCTAGCAATCGTATCGCCAATTGATGGTCAGGTAGTGGAAGTCGTCAGAACCAATAATCCGCTCACGGCTCATCTTGATCAGCGTATTACCATCGAGTTTGCGAAACTTGGGGCCTATACCGTACATAGCTGCACTGAAGGTAAGATTGCGACACTGCGTCGAGACGGCCCAGATACTGAGCAACGTGGTAAGAACCTGAGCGCTTTAAGTATTCTGGTCAATACTGACGAAAATGATAATGTCGTGATGGTTGTTCATCGTGGTTTTCTCGGCCATTATCCCAAGTGTTACCAACACCCTGGCGAACGTGTTGGGCAGGGGCGGCGATTGAGTTATATCCCATTTGGTACGAGAATCGATTTGTATATTCCGGTTACAGCTAGAATTAGTATTAACAAAGGCGATAAACTCGTCGCAGCAGAGACAATACTTGCACACTTTGTGCATTAGCGAATACGGGTATGAACGACTCTGATAATAATCATCTTGAACAGGATAAGCCGTCGGTGGCGCAGCAAACTGAAGGCGTAGAAGAAAAGCCGCGTAGTCGCGGTATTTATCTGCTGCCGAATTTGTTTACCACAGCGGGGTTGTTCGCCGGTTTCTATTCTATTGTGGCCGCGATTAACGATCGTTTTGAAGCCGCAGCGGTGACTATTTTTATCGCTATGGTGCTAGACGGTATTGATGGTCGTGTCGCGCGTATGACCCATACGCAAACCAATTTCGGTGCTGAATACGATAGCCTGGTTGATATGGTGGCCTTTGGTTTAGCGCCTGCGTTGGTTGTGTATCTCTGGTGTTTGCAGTCTTTAGGCAAGGTTGGTTGGTTGATCGCATTTATCTATGCGGCTTGTGCCGCATTGCGGTTGGCTCGCTTTAATACTCAAAACGGCAGCGCAGAAAAGCGTTTTTTTAAAGGTTTAGCCAGTCCTTCCGCCGCCGCCATCGTTGCAGGCTTTGTTTGGGTTTCAACCGATTATATGACAGAGCCAACAAAGTCTATTTCGGTGATCGGCCTGGTTTTGACTTTGTTTGCTGGGTTGTTGATGGTGAGCAATATCCTGTTTCGTAGCTTTAAAGATTTTGACGTAAAGAGCCGTGTTCCTTTTGTCGCCTTATTAGTGGTCGTTTTGGTGTTTGTTTTAATCTCGATTGATCCACCTATCGTCTTATTTGCAGGCTTTTTAATCTATGCCTTGTCAGGTCCTATTGGCGCACTGTTTAGACGAGTGAATAAGTCGGATAACGACTCAGAACCTAATCCCTCGGCTTGATCATAAGTTGGCGTTAACCGCCGTAGACGTTATGCTTACCTAATGCTTTAAGTCCCTTGGGCAGCTTAGGTGAAATTTCTATTTAAGTTTTTTTTAAAGTTAATTATCGCTATAGGTGTGTTGCTTAGTGCCGTCTACGCAGCTGCCCCTTATCTAATCGAATCTCAATTATTGCGCCAGCTAGAGCAGCGCGGTTTCGAGGAGATTTCTATTCGTGCCGACAGGCCTCGCTGGAACACTCTGCAACTGAGTTGGTTAAGTTTGGCATCGCGGCAGGGCGTGACCAAATGGTATCTCGAAGCGAGTAATGCAAGTGCTACGATAAATCCTCTGGATCTTATCTTTGGTGATTTGCCACGGCTGTCCATTGCACAACTCTATTTGGAAATAGACAGTCGAAGCCGACGAGACGATATAGAACAAAGCGAGTTTGAATTGGCTTACCCCAGCGATGCTATTGGCTTAATGCCAGTGCGCTCTATAAATGTTGATCAATTCCAACTCGATTGGCGTGGACAAGAGGAGCGTATTGAATACGCTGGGCATGCTTTACTAGATCGCTTGGCTGATCGTGCGAACATTAATATTTCATTATCAAATACTAATGATGCCCGGAACGGCGTTTACCACGCTGCATTGCAGATGACTCGTAGTGGCAAGCTTTCGGCGACGATCACAACTGATCAAGAGGCAAAGATATTGGATTTCGATTCACGCTTAGCGCAGCGTAAGCAGACAATAGAGATCGATAATGCCACTTTCGCTATTAACTCGGCTGGCTTAAATGATATGGCAGATGCATTAAGATTGTTTGAGCCACCCAACTTTGATATGTCGGCAGAAATGACGGCCACATTTCAAGGGCATATCCATAAGCAGCTTGTTTCGGGTTTTCCCAAGCAGTATCGGCTCCAAGGCGAAATACAGGCTAAGGTTGACTCAGTCGTTGCGCCATTTTATTCCTACGATACGCGTGGTCAGCTATACGCTGATTTTGATATTGACCATGTTAGTACCAAGATCGCGCTTTCTGAACAGTCTCGTATTGAGATTGCGCCACCTGATGAGTTATTGGCCTTGTCAAAGTCGAGTCCTTGGTTGTTACCAATAGCAGTTGATGAGCCTGTGGCCATAAGCATTAAGGATCGTTTTAGTTATGCGTCAGAGCATAACCTAGCCAAAGTTTTGCAAGAACAACAATGGCAATTTGGAGGAACAGTATTGTTAAACTTGCCTTTGCAAAATGATAAGCAGTGGCATTACCAGTTTGTATCTCCAATCGTTGATGTTAGTGACGTATTTCGAGTTAAGGCAGCGTACCAATTGGGTGCCGCGTTTGAACCGCTGGAGAGTGAACAGAGTATTGTTTCCTCGTCTCAGCTTGCTGCTAAAGGGGTTTTGAACCTAAGTGATGAGCAGCTTAATTTGTCCGTTTCGGAAACAACGAGCTGGAAGGCTGAGCGTTTACAGTTAGAAGACAATATTGTTTCAAATATTGCTATAACTGTAGCTGAGCCCTTTGAATTTGATTATGTATTTGATGCTGGCCGCTGGACGATAAACGATGCCAAGTTGTTGTTGGGCACGGATGCAGTCAATATTAACAACTATTCGATTATCCCCGAAGCATTTGTTATCGAACTGAAAGAAGCCTTGGGTATAAATGAACAATGGAATATGAATGCTGAACTGTCAGCGAAAACTACAGTATCGAAGATAAACAGCAGTGACCAATTATCACTATTAAGTAATGCTGAATTTAAGATCAGTCCGGAAGAGATAATTGGTACGCATACCCATGCCTTCAGCGACACAGTTAATACTTTAGCAAAGGGCGAATTAACGTATAAATGGAGCGATGCTCGGGGCGGAGTTAATCTGAAAGCCGAAGCGCTACCTGTCGCGGATTGGGCAGATACAGTGCCTATGTTTATCGACAACTTAAATAAAGACGATTTACTGCTAAACGATGGTGCCTTGGATCTAAACCTATCTTTGTTGCTCTTGGATGAAGGAACCAAAGCCAAGGCAACGTTACGCTTAACGGGTGTAACCGGTGCTTATGAGACGATGCGTATCGACGGTTTGTCGGCGCGTGTCGTTATCGATGATTTACTGGAATTAACAAGTAATAAAAAAAGCACATTCAAATTTGATCAGCTTGATATCGGTGTACCGATTAGCAATATTCAATTCGACGTAATGCCTGAGATCGATGACAAGGGTGGGCGGGGTTTGCGTATCAGTGATGTAGCGGCAGAATTGCTTGATGGTAGCATGGCCTTACAAGATTTTACTTGGTATCCACAAGGACGATCCGAGTTAATTGTTGATGTTAAAGGGATTCAGTTGCATAAAATACTAGAACTTCAGCAACAACCTGGTTTATTGGGTACTGGAACGCTTGATGGACGTATACCCATAATCTTATCGAGTGATAAGTTGTCAGTTGAAAATGGCGAACTTAATGCTCTTCCCCCTGGAGGTATTATTGAATATAAAAGTGATGAGGCCCAAGTATTGGCTAAGGAACGGCCAAGCTTAGGACTGACACTTGAAGCCTTAGAAAACTTCCAATATGACGAGCTGAGCGCTGAAGTTGTGTATCAACCAGATGGTAATACGTTGACTTCTCTATCAATTTTTGGCCGTAACCCGAGCCTTGAAAATGGTAGGCCAGTAAATTTGAATGTAAATATTGAACAAAATTTGAAGTCTTTGCTACAAAGCTTGTATTACACTCGGCTTAATAGTTCTGAATTTCTCGATAAGATCGATGAGTATATTCAGGAAAGGTTAAAGCGCAACGCGGATAATGAATAGTGAGTAATTATGGGTAAGGCTCAGAATGACAGATAACTTACGCAATGGTTTAAAGTATATCGCTTGTGGCCTAGTTGTAGTTGGTTTAACGGCTGCTTGTGCGCCAACGGTTAAGGTTCAAGCGCCTGATGAGCCCATTACGATTAATCTTAACGTTAAGATCGAACATGAGATTCGTGTAAAAGTCGAAAAAGATATTGATGACTTGTTCTCAGAAGAAGGGGGCTTGTTCTAGTGATGAAACTCCTAAAACTATCTTCTTATTCATTCAATAAATTCTTAATTATAGCCTTGCTATGTTTGCTGCCTTTGTCGGTATTTGCCTTAAATTTACACGAGGCAAAATCTCAAGGCTTAGTTGGCGAAAGCATCACTGGCTATGTGGGTGTTGTAAAAAATGCTTCGGGTGTGGCGGAGCTGGTGAAAACTATCAACATCAAACGTAAGGCCAGTTATCAAAAAATTGCCGCGCGGAACGGTACTAGCCTTGCTGCTGTCGAACAGTTGGCAGCAAAGAAAGCGATAGAGAAAACAGCTAAGGGTCATATGGTTCAATTGACGCCAGGTGGCGCCTGGAAAAGCAAGTAGCTAAAGACCATCAGGAGTATTTTATGAAACAACTTAGAGGCATTGCCATGATTACCGTGCTTGCAGTCTTGCTTACTGCTTGTGCGTCCAGTAACTCTGGTAAGGTTTATTCGCGCGATGAAACACAGCGTACCCAAGTAGTTGAATTTGGTACCGTCATCGCTGTTGAAGATGTTCTAATCGAAGGCACCAAAACCGCCGTTGGAGCAACGACCGGTGCAGTAGTCGGTGGTGTGGCCGGTGCGGGTTCATTAGATAGTTCAGGTGATCGCATCCGTGGCGTACTCGGTGCGGTAATCGGTGGCGTAGTGGGTGCAGCTGCGGAAGAAGGCTTAACACGTCGCAAAGGTCATGAGATTACGGTCGAAATGAGTGACGGAGAACTGATTTCGATAGTACAAGAAGCTGATCAGCAGATTGCTATAAATGATAGCGTACGTGTTCTGACCCAACCCAATGGTACGAAGCGCGTAACGCGTTAAAGTTCTGTTTCCTAGTAGCCTGATGCTTTATTTGTATCAGGCTGATTAGGTCGGCTCACCAAAGGCATGGGTGCGCCAAGGCATGCCGAAATTACGCGTAGTAAATCCCAAGCCATGACTGTCACACGGTCGTCATATTCAATGCAGCGCGCGCAAGCGGTGAGAAATTGTTCTTTTAACAAGGGCACTAAAAACTCAAGCTTGCTTAAAGCATTGTTTATCTGTTGTAAATCAAGTTGATCTTGCGCCGTACGTTGACCGACCTTAATGGCTAAATCGCTCAGGCCATAATCGAAAGCTCGGTCACGTTCATCATCATTATCATGACTGACATTGGCCAAAAGCGATAAGACCGTTAAGCAGGCATCATCGACCTGGTATAAGCCATTATAGCTACGGCGGCGTCGAGTTTTATCTTTCTTACCCGCGAACTGCGGGTCAAGATAATGACAAAGTAAGCGGTAGTGCAGCCATTCTTTATAGTCAGAAACTTTATCTGCCATAATAAACTGCGTTAGTAGCCATTTAAGTTTCTCGTATTGTTTGGCAGATTGGCGTTTTAACGCCGGTACAGAAATTTCGATAAGTGGTAAGACTTCGGCGGGGTGTAATTTATCGACGAAAGGTTTAAGGCGCAGGACTTCATGTGCCATGGCCGGTGTATCCGACAGATAAGCTAGTTGCTGATCTTGAATGGCTTTGTTTGAATCCAAGCGTAAGGCTAGCATGAGCGCATAAGCCATAGCAGGGTGTTGAGCAGCTTGATGTAAGGGCGTCGGTAGTGTCTCGATCAACGCGCCAGCAAGCGCCATAATAACCGGATCTAGTAAGCCAATATGTTTTAAAAAATCGGGTAAATGACCCGAAGCACCTTTGTCTTGCTCTGCTTCAACTTCGTTCTGGAGTCTTAACGGTTTTCCGGGTAGATATTTTCCATCCCAATAGCGATCAATCCGAGAAATACGTTCATCCAGAGGAGGGTGTGTCGCAAAGAAATTAAAGCTGCGCAGATAAATGACATCTCCAAAAAACATATGGCTGTATTCTTCCGCTTTATGGCCTCTCACACCGGTACCGACACCTGAGCCAATAACCTTCAGCGCGCCGGCAATACCTTCAGGGTTACGAGTATATTGCACGGCGGAGGCATCAGCTAAAAATTCGCGCTGGCGGCTAACGGCAGACTTAATTAGCTTGCCGAATAAAGTGCCAATCGCGCCGATAATCATCAGCACAGCCCCTAAGCTAACAATCGCAATAACGCCATTACTTTGTCTGCCACGGCCACGCGATGAGCCGGATAAATGAAAGGTAAAACGCCCGGCCTGACCAATAAAAATAATGCCGGATAACACTGCAATAAGATTTAAATTTAGCCGCATATCGCCATGTAATATATGGCTAAACTCATGAGCAATCACGCCCTGTAATTGCTCACGCGTTAAGCGCTGTAAAGCACCATTAGTAATGCCGATCACTGCATCAGCTTCGTTGTAGCCGGCGGCAAATGCATTAATAGTGGTTTCATCTAATACATAGACCGGGGGTACCGGCATGCCAGCGGCAATCGCCATTTCTTCAACGACATTTAATAGTTGTTTTTCGTCAGGGTCGGTGGTGTCTGGATATACCGGCGTGCCGCCTAAACGTTCGGCAATGGTATAACCACCGTGACCAAGTTGCAGTCGCTTGTAAATAATAATGCAGCCGATAACCAGCACCACAGCTAAAGCGGTTTTTAGTAATAGTGGCCAGTTAAGGTAATCAAGAAAATGAGCATTAAGCCCTGCAGTAGTCGTATTCAAGCTTATGCCCCATAAGCTTGCTGCTATAGCAAAGGTGGTTATTGCGATAATGGCAATCACTGCCAACACAAAAAAGAATATTAACTTCTTGGTATTGGCACGAGCCTCATCTTGTTGCTGAAAAAAATTCATCGACTAAAGCATGCTCCCAACTAAAATCGGGAGCATAAATTAGGTTCTAGAATGAAACCTTAGGTGCTTCTTGAATGGCCTCACTATCCGGCATTTCAAGCAACACCGCATCGTTAGGGTGGCCAAACGTCTTAGCCAAGATAATTGGCGGAAAGCTCTGACGATACTCGTTGTATGCGGTAACAGCATCATTAAATGCCTGGCGAGAAAAGGCCACTTTGTTTTCCGTAGTGGTCAACTCTTCGGAAAGCTGCATCATGTTCTCATTGGCTTTAACATCAGGATAGGCCTCAACCAATAGATTAAACTTACCCATTGAAGAGCTAAGCTGGCTTTCAGCTTGGGCCAAATTATTCATCGCCGTTTCGCTACCAAGGTTAGCGCGCGCGGCATCCAACATCGAGCTGGCGCCATTACGTGCGGCGACGACGGCTTCTAGTGTTTCACGCTCGTGTTTCATATAACCCTTAGCTGTTTCAATAAGGTTAGGAATCAAATCATAACGACGTTTTAGTTGAACCTCGATTTGAGCAAAAGCATTTTCAAACCGGTTTTTTAAACTAACGAGATTGTTATATATACTGATTACATAAAGAATTAGCGCAACAATGATCACCAAAATGACAATGAGCGAGATATCCATAAAACCTCCCGAGGCGTGAGAATGGTTTGATTATTATTCTAAAGATTATGGGGGCGGTAGGGTTGATTTTCAAGCAGGTATTAGATTGTAAGTTATTGATATATTTAATAATATAAAATCTATGAAGCGCTAGGCGACAATTTTTTAATCATTCGCTTGCGAGGGCTTTAAGATTATTATTTGGCAAGTGAAAACCACAGATGCTGTATATCACATTGCTTACACCCAAAAATTAAACGAGCTAATTGAATAAAATCATAAGCTTAAAGGGATTTAAAAAATGATAAGGAAAAGTAACAACAGCATAGAGGTGATACATAGATGCTGTGTATCACCTCACAGCTATTAAGCCTGATTTAAGATAAACTGTTGAAAAGCAAGGAGTACGAGAGGAATAATGGAACATATGAAAAAAACAGTAAACAGCAAAGCCGTGATACACAGCATCTGTAGAATAAACTGTTAGGGAAGATATATAGAGTTATTATCTTCTCATTTGTTTTGATAATTCATATTTTGTAAAAAAAGTACATGAATTGGAGGACATAGTTTAACAAATTATGATACAACTGAAGCAACGCGAGGTTGCCGTTTAAGCACGCTTAAGCGGACACCCTGCTAGCTTCAGTGAAAGGGTTAAACAATGTGTTTAATGCATGGTTATTTTTTATATCGTAGCATCATGAAGATAGTTACAAATAGAGATAAGCGGTTTTATCTCCCTAACAAGCCGCTGCAACTGACAGCTTTTTCGCTGCGCTACAAAGCAGCAGTTGAGCTCTATCGTTATGTGTGTCAGGGCTAGCGGAAAGGAATACGAAGTGGGGTTAAGTTATGGCTACAGAAGCTGAATACGACAGATTAGCCATGGCTCTTGGCATGGCCTCATTTCAGGCGCAATCTCTCGAATATTCTATTGTGTCTCTCTTCGCCTCTACCTTCGTATTAGAAAATGGCGAATGGGATGTAAAAGTCAGAGAGATTATGGATTCACGGTATTCTCATACATTAGGGCGTTTAATTCGAGATGCCACCAAAGTGTTGAATATACCCGGTGAATTATCTGATGAGCTTGAGGTTGCGTTAAAAGAAAGAAATTGGGTAACACATCATTTCTTCAGAGAGTATGGGGCACTCGGAATGAGTGATAAGCTACTTTCTGAAGCAACTGAGAGGCTTGAAAAATTATGGCCATATTTCGAGAATGTTGCGAATCAAGTAAATGAGCTTGTAGTTCAAAGGCGAGTTGAAACGGGGCTTACAAAAGACCAGGTTTTGGCAAATATCGAAAGGGCTTTAGGTGACCACATTCAAGAAAAAGAACACACATAACAATGGCAATTGAGAGGGACTTGCCTTCCGCGGCATTCGTTTGTGCTATGAATAGCACAAGCCTCTCTCCGCTACGGCAAGCCCCTCATCGCTGGCGTTAGGGTATCAAGAGTATGCACGAAATTTTTAGAGAGTATATTGAATCTTTAGAGCCATCTTTTCAGAGGCTCATGAGCATGGAGCCTGTTACTATTGCAACTCTGCCTCGTGAAGTTCCCCAAGCAGGAATATATTTGTTTTCAGATGCAGGGAAAAATCTTTACGTTGGGCGTACAAATACAATACGCAAGCGTTTGCAGAATCATTGTCGTCCCAGTTCAGGTCATAATTCAGCTACATTTGCTTTTAGGTTAGCCCGTGAAATCACTGGACTGAGCCAGGCAACATACACTGCTAAAGGTTCACGCCAAGAATTAGAGCATGATCCAAAGTTTTCACCCATATTTATTAAGCAGAAGGAACGTGTAAGAAATATGAATGTTCAGTTTGTATCTGAACCTGACCCAATGAGGCAGGCCTTGCTAGAAATGTATGCTGCCGTAAGCTTGGATACACCACATAATAACTTTGACAATCACTAAAAGTCCTAACAAGTTTAGGTTGCGGACAAATACTGCGCCTTTGGCTTCGTAATTGTCCGCAACTAGAGGTCTTAAAAAAAATCATAAGGGCATGCTCGACGATATTAGGTAATTAATACGTCAACCATAATATGGATGTTATCCTCAGGTTGATTTTACGCTTGTGTTAGTCTCGATAATTGGTAGGTATTTTCGTAATAACTAGTTTCAATATCACTAGGAAAAAATAAAAAGGAGTGAGGGATGAGTAATGTTCTAATTATTACAGTGGAAACGCACGATGATTCTTTTGATCGGGAGACCGCGCGGAATTCGAAGATTTATGCCAGTGGTGTGGCTTTGAAAAAGTTTCGTGAGAATGAGACTGAGGAATCTGACGATAAAGAATCTGATTCAAAAAAAGAACATGGTGATAGAAGAGATAGTAAAAAAAAGCATAAGAAATACACCAGTATTATCCATATTGCTTTGCCGCGGCGTGATGACGAATAAAAGGGGTCAGACCCCTTTTATTAGATCCTTTTATTAGATCCTTTTATTAGATCCCTTTTATTCGATGATCGAGTAGCTTCTGTCGTAATCGATACGCTATTTGAAGCGCTGTTTTAGGTTTTTTGCGTAATGTTTTAATATGAAAATCAGGCGAAAGAAATAACTGCATTGGTAGCTAATCTAGGTGTCCAAATACGCTTTATTTTACCTCGTTTAAATCACCTAATCTCGCTTAACTTAGTGCCATTCGGATCTGACCCCTTTTATGGGTCTGACCCGAATGGCACTAAGTTAAGCGGCGTTAGCAAGTAACTCATTCTTT
>CAYUVE010000012.1:0-25608 GCA_964447985.1 uncultured Thiotrichales bacterium | reverse complement strand
AGTCATCTCAATGCTTTCGTGACGAATTAAGCAGGTTTGGTATTGACTTGGCCTATGAAAAAAAGCTTTACCTTTGGAGTGAGATTCTTACCTCAAAGAATCACGGTTCTGTTTTGAGCCATTTTAAAGACAAACCTTTGCTAAGAGTAGAAATCAACTTCGAACACATGGTGGATTGCTTTCGGCGGCAAGGGCGTATTATCAAAAAAAGCGATGCCATCGAAATATTTTCATGGATCATTCGCCCTTGGTTCCACTATCTCACACCGAAAGCAGATGATCTATTGATGCAACTAGAAGATAGTGAAGATCTGATGGCAACAGCGATCTTGAAAAAGAGAAGTGCTGGTGGTTTTGGTATAGGTGTTTGTAAAGCAAATACGCCAGGGCATACAGAACTCAATGTCTATGATGTTAAAGATTTGAACCGTGCCAGAGATTTTGCTGAGCTGTTGAATGTTCTCTCCGGAAAATCATATGGCGATATGTTACGTATATCTGTCTCGGCTGATTGTGTCAGAGAAGAAGAGAGTAGTTGGCTTTTCCGAGTCTTTCTGGAAAAAGACTCATCTATCCCGAAAAAACTGGCGCAGGCTATCGATAAATGTATCTTGGATTCTCGTGATTTTATGAAACTCCATGATGCCATATTGGATTTTTTGCAAGGTGAAATAAACGCAGCTATCAAGCGAGATCACAACCTTTTTTCTCTCAACATTGATTGCAATATTATAGAGCAGTTCATTAACGATCTTTGTGTCGCACTAATAAAAGAACATGAATACCATATGTATGATGAGGAATATGGTTTGGAGGCAATCGCAGAAACCATAGAATGGCAGATTTCAGCCTTGTCGAGGACGAGTGCTAAAAAACGCCATTGATACACTTGGCTTTGGTATTGGGGCAGATAGTAATCTGCCCCGAAAAACTATCAAAAAAATCAGTCGCTAAGCTGCACAAATTAAGCTTATTTAGCTTCATCCACGCAAAAGTGTAAAGCAAGCCGACACTATGAATTTTCATAAAGCTTGCGTAAGATAAAGGCACGAATAACAAAGACCGCCTAAAGCGGTAAGCGAGCACAGGATGGCACGCAGTGAGGGAGCACTGCATGGGCAAGGTACGCCTTTTCTCCAGAATAAACTTTTTCAACGTCGATTTTACCAGCGCGGTGTGTCCTTAACCGAGACCATCATCATGCTGCCCATCCTGCTGGTCGTCGGTTTGGGTATCTTACAGTACGCACTGATCTACCAAGCCAAAAGCAGCCTCAACTACGCCACCTTTTCAGCCGCCCGCGCCGGGGCCTTTGACCATGCCAATCCCGAAGCTTTACGCATCGGTTTTGCCAAAGGCTTAGCACCCTTATATTCTCCGACACCCGGCGAGCAAGGCTTATTAGAAGCCCAACGCAAAGTCGGAGAGGACATCCTAGATGGCTTCGTGCATTTTGCCATCATTAACCCGACTACCGATGCTTTTAGTGACTTTGGTGAAGACCTGGATTTAGACGGGCAAAGTGACGATTTACCCAGCCTCGATCTACACGCGGCCAGTACCCGCGTCGGTTCACGCAGTGGCGTCAATATCCAGGACGCTAACTTACTCAAAGTGCATGTCACCTACGGGACGAGATTAATCGTGCCGTTTGTTGGCCCCCTGTTTGCCAGCCTCGCGCAAACCGTGACGGATGATCCAGTTCGCCTTCAGATGTTACGCGAAGGTCGCCTACCGATTATCGCCAGCGCCACCGTCAGAATGCAAAACTTCGCCACGCGTAACGACCTAATGCTCAGCCGCAATGAAGTGGCGCAAGCCGTACGCGCCGCGCTAACGCCCAACCCCAATCCGATTGATCCCCCGGGCAACGGTACAGGCAGCAATGGCGGTGGATCAGGAGGCAATCAGCCATTGCCAGGAGAACAACTGCCTGGTGCAGGCATTGGCAGTGGTGGTGGCGATGATCCTTTCTGTGCCGTGACTAACACATGCAGTGAGCCGCCACCCAATAACTTTAGCCCCATTGACCCTAATCCTGGCCCCGGCCAGGGTAATCCCATGACCTGTCCAGCAGGCGTGATGACCACCGGCAACCCCATCCACGCCGTCACCGGCAACAAATACCAAGTCGAAACCGACCTGGCCGCCTTACCCGGCACCTTAGGCTTACGTTTTCAACGCCATTACAACAGCCACGATCATCAGGCCAATGTCTTGGGTGTGGGCTGGCGACACAGCTACAGCCATCGTCTAGTCAAGCAAGACAATAACCGACTCAGCCTCATCAACTACGATGGCCGAATCATTAGTTTTCTACCCGAACCGGCTACGACTCAAAGATCACTGATTAAGGTTAGTCAAACCCCGGTTAGCACCCAACCCAAACAGTGGCGCGCAATCACCCGAGCCGATGGCTACATTCACTATGAACGCGCCACCGGCTATTATCACTGGCAGCAGCATAATGGTCATGAAGTGAGCTTTGACCAAGCAGGGCAACTGATTGGTCTACGAGCGCCGAATGGGGCCAACGTTAATTTGTACTACTCACGCCAAGGGCAGTTACAGCAAGTCGTCGATAGTCAGCGCCGTAAGCTAAGCTTCAACTACTATCCCAATGGCCGCTTAAAGACCCTGATTGATCCAGCAGGCCAACGTATCCGTTATAGCTACGATGAGCAAGGCAATCTGGATTACGTCCAGCACCTCGATACAGCCAGCCAAAATCAAACAAACCAAGGCAAGCGCCAGTATCACTACGAAGACCCTAACGACAAACATAACCTGACTGGTATTACGGATGAGCGCGGCGAGCGTTATGCGACCTGGGCCTATGATAGTGAAGACCGCGCTATCCTTAGCGAGCATGCCAACGGTGTCGAAAGAGTCAGTCTCGACTTCTCTACCCCCGGTCAAACCCTAGTTACCAATAGCCAAGGCGAGCAAAGTGTCTATCACACCACCTACCAATCGGGCATCCCAATCGTCACGGCCATCGCCGGACCCGGCTGCTCAACTTGTGGCGCGGCTGACAGTCAATACGTCTATAACGACGGCGGACAACTAACCCAAAGCCAGAACAAAGACGGCCTGACCACCCATTACCAATACGATACCCAGGGCCGTTTAACCAACATCAGTGTCGAAGATGCCAATGGCACACAGCACCAAAGAGAGCAACGAAGCTATCAAGGCAATAACCTACAGCCAAACCAGATACATCAACCCAGTGTCAATCCCAATGGTCAGCACCAACGCTTATTGACCTACAACGATCAACAACAACTGACAAAGATAGAAGAAAACGGATTTAGCCCTACCCCGGACGGTGATTATCTGCCTATTACCCGCACCACGACACTGACTTATGACGGCCAAGACCTGATAGTGATCGATGGGCCGAGAGAGGATGTCGATGATATTTTAAGATTAGCCTATGACCGTCAACATCGCCTCACCACACTCATCAGTCCCGATGGCCGAAAGCTTGAGATCACCGATTACGATGCTTATGGCCGGGCCACCCAAATCCAGACTGGCGAAGCCAGTCCGCTCACTATCCAATACAACGCGCAAGGCCAACCAACCCAAGTCAGCCAAGGCCCAAACACCTTAAGCTACGAATACAGTGCCAGCGGCAAGCTCATTGGCTTAACCGGACCCGACGGCGAGCGGGTGGATATCCGCTATGACGAGGCCGACCGCGCAACCCGTGTTATCCAGGCCAATGGCCCGCAGTTAAACCTTAGCTATGACACCGAAAGCCGGATTACCAACCAAAGCCTATCCAATGCCAACGGTGACATTCTCAGTACCATCAACCTCTTATACGATGCGGAAGGAAGATTACGTGAGCAGCGTACCAATCAAAATGATAATGAAACGATTAGAAACTATGAATACGACAGCCAAGACCGTTTAACCAGCCTCAGCAACCCGCAAGGTGATCAACTGCAAGTCAGCTATGATCCCTTAGGTCAATTGTTAGGGATAGCAAACGGCGCACAGACCAGCCAGCTCGAATACGATAACAAAGGACAGGCCATTAGCCTGACCGACGCAAACGGCAATACCACGCAGCAATTAAAAGATGACTTTGGCAGAATAGTCGCCCTCATCAGCCCCGACAGCGGCACCACCCAATACCGCTATGATCAAGCAGGCAATCGCATCCAAAAGACCAATGCTGAAGGCCAAACTGATCACTTTGCCTATGATGCAGCGAACCGTCTAATACACAGCCAAACCGCAGATGGTAATACCCAATACGCCTATCACGAAAGTAATGGTCAACTCATCCAGGTCAGCCAGCAGACAGAAACAGGCCAAAGCCAGGAGCGCTTTGAATACGACAAAGAAGGGAAATTAACAGCCCATCATAGAGACTTCCGCCTAAAGAGCAATGAGATCAATACCCTCACCACCGAATATGAATATAACGCCAAAGGCAAGCTGAGTCATAAGCATTTGCCGGATGGTCAGACATTACGTTACCACTATTATCAAGATGGCAAGCACCGGGGCCAGCTCAGAGCAATTACGAAGGAAACCTTCTTTGGTCAAGACGTGATTATTGGAGAAATCGACCCGAATCATTGGGATGGCACACTGGGCTATGTCTTCGGAAACGGACTAAGAGCCAACGCAAACTATCAAAACGGCCAACTGCAAAACCAGCAGGATGGCAATATAAAGCTCGTCTACAAATACGATGAGCAAGGCAATATCATCCAGATCGATCATAACGGCATCTTAAATCAGTACCGCTATGACCAGTTAGGCAGATTAACCTATGCCAAAGCCAATCACGCTATTTACCGCTATCAATACGACAAGCTCGGCAATCGCCTAAGCAAGACTGTGGAGACGCAAACAACCAATACGATACAGGTGAATGCGTACGCAGAGGAAGCAGAAGGCAATCGGCTCAAAAAACGTAATAACCAGGTCATCGACTATAACGCAGCGGGTAGTCCTAAAACGTACCCCAGTAAGCAGGGCGTAAGAAGCTACGACTATAACGCCAATCAACGCCCGATCCGTTTATACATCGATAAGCAGTTAAGAGCGGAGTATGAATACAACGCGTTTGGCGAACGAATTAGAAAGACGGTCTATCCGCAAAAAGACAAAGCCAGCAGCAATAAAAAAAGCAGCAGTAATAGCAACGATGACGACGGAGACAGTGAGCCGGGCCAGCCCATCACCACCTATTATCTTTATGATGGTCGACAGCTCACGGCGGAAGTCAATGACAAAGGCAAGGTCACAAAGCAGTACATCTATTATAAAACCGCTCCGGTAGCGCTCCTCAAGAAAAAGACCCTTTATCACATCCACAGTGATCACCTCGGTACGCCGCAACAGATTACCGACAGCAAAGGCAAAACCGTTTGGCAGGCGGGATACAGTCTGTTTGGCAAAGCCAGCATCAACCCAGACCCGGACAATGACGGCAAAGCGATCACCTTAAACCTGCGATTTGCCGGGCAGTATGAAGATCAGGAGAGCGGCACCTATTACAACTATTTCCGGGATTATGACCCTGAGACCGGACGCTATATCACCAGCGACCCCATCGGCTTGCAGGGTGGATTAAATACCTATGCTTATGTATCCAATAACCCGTTAAGCAGCATCGATCCGCTAGGCTTGATGCCAGCGGCAGCGCCCGTTCCCACCACGCCAACCACACCGGGCATTACGCCGGTGAACCCAGGTGTCACGCAAGTACAAATTGGCAGAGTAGCAGCGAATACCGCAGGAGCTGGGGTGAGATTATTAGCGCAGTTAGCAGCAGGCACCGCGGCGGCAGCTTCAGCTCCTGTTACGGTGACGGCAGCGGCAGTGATACTCACCGGCGTGACCTTAGGGTTTGCCGCAGAATTTGCAATAGAGGCTGCATTTGGTCCGGCCAAACCAACAGCGGAAGAATTCACCAGCTTATTTAACGAGATACGCTTATTCAATCCGAGCTTTGGCACGATAGGGCCGGTTGGTGAAGAGTTTGATTTAGCGGATTATCTATTTTTCGTTGATGAGCTACGTGTCGCGCAGCAAGCATTTCTCAACCAAAACGGTGATGTTTGTACTCAGACTGCCGACCCGAATCTGATTGCTAGAGCGGAAGCGTCACTGGCGCTGTTTTCGTTACTCGACAATTTAAGGTTTTCATCAGAAACCAACCAAGAACGGCAAGACCAAGAGTTACAAGAACTCCTGCAAAGAGCCTTTAGACAACACCAGGCAGAAGGAGGCACCCTAACCTTTGAAGAGTTTGTGGCTCAAGGATTACCAGAAGCAGGGAGTGAATCTGGTATTAGGCCATTTACCCCGTTTAGAAGCAGCCGGGTTCGTCTCGATTTTCAAGCAGAGTCCAACCAGCAAGCATCGGGTGAGATCAGTGTCATAATCACATCTAATCAGGTTCCCAACGAAAATGGAGAAATTGTTGGTATCGGACTACCAGATGCTAATGTTATAGAAGGCACGTTTAATCCAAATACGGGTGATTTGCGAATTGATTTTCTTCGCGCACGAGTTTCTGGCTTAGAGATTGGTCCAGAACTGGTTTCACGTGCGATAGAAGAGATTGGCCCAGATAGAGTGTTGTCGATTACTGGCCAATTTGATTTAGATAATTTAAGGGTATTTAATGAAGCACGTGATTTTGGACTCTCGAATGAACAAGCAGCGTTTAGTACACCTGCTGCTAGTATTAGACAGCGACTAGGGTTTGGCCGTTTAGAGTTTGATTCGCAAACCTTGACTTTACGTGGTTTTCGGGAGTAGCAGAAAGCCATGAGTAATAAAGTGGAATTGATTAAAAAAATCATCGCTGATGGTCGTGAAGAGGATATATACAAACTCATCGTGGGTATTTCTGAGTATTCATTAATTGAAAAACATGAACGTTCGCCTATCGAAGAAAAAAAAATGCGTTATACCGCAGAGGCGCATTTGAACTACGTAATAAAATTTGGTTATGGAGAAAAGACACAGAAGATAGGCAAGATAAAATATTTCCCCTATAACGAAGAATTTGAAGAGTGGTTAGAAAACGGTGCACCAGGGATTCTTGAAGAAGAAATCAATAATTACTTAGCTGATAATCCATTTAAGTAACTAATATTAAGAAGATTGCAATCAAGTTGAATGTGTGGTGAGCAATTGAATCGCATTTAAAAGTGAATCGGGGCTTGCAGTGAAAATTGACCGACATAAGGTTGCTAATTTGGTTAACCGCCTGGTTAGGCACCAGGCGGGCCTGTTATGAGCCAAACAGCGATTCAATAGCCTTGATACAGAAAATCCAGCGCATCGGTGATGTCTTGGCGATGGCCAGCTTCAATATTATCGACGACTGGACCCAGCTCCCGGCGCAGCACCGACGTTATGTCTGAGGTGAGCAACACATAGTGTTCCTGATTGACAACAATGGTGGGTTTAAAGCGCGCTGATACCTCACTTTTTGCCTGACTTTCAGCAATCAGCGGGATGATGACTGTTGTGGCGAGATGGGATAAAACATCTGCCTGAACATCTACGGCAAAAGGCACATAGCTGCCATTGATTTCGTGGACATCAAACCGCACGGTCTCTACATCCAGTGTGCTTTAATGGCCAGGCCATGTTTTTCTATTCGGGCGTTATGCGCATCCAAAGAGGATTTGTTTTCTTCGAGCCACTTTTCCTGGTCGAAAGGTGTTTCACCTTTAGAGTTCAAAGCGTTACGTAAGGTCTTGAGCCTGGCTTCTTCTTTTTCGAGCAACCGCAGTCCGGCGCGCACGACTTCACTGGCAGAACCATAACGTCCAGCCGCAAGCGCATTGTTGACAAATTTCTCCAAATCTTCGCCAAGCGAAATACTGGTATTTTTAGCCATAATACGGACCTTTCTGCTTCAAGATATACTCTTTCTATCATACCAAATATTGGTACAAAGTAAATGAGAGGATATTCCTAATTTCAGGAAGCTTCTGGGGATGGTTAGCCACTATTAGGGCATGCTTGATAGTGTTTTCTATCACTAGTTTCGGCACTTTTTAGGTCATGCGCATGGTGACATTACCACGCATTATTCAGCGGCGGTGTTATCCGAGTTGTTGAATGCGGTGGAGAAGATATGTGATCGCGGTGTCGCGCAAACACCGGAACTCTTTTTGTTGTTAGACGCAGTGAAGGGCAATGCCGACAAAACCACTTTGTCGGCAAAATGTCGGCAAAATCGCAACGGGTTAAAAATCGTTGCCGGGAAATCAATGTAGGCTATTGATTTTCTTATGAATTTTGGCGCGCCCGGAGAGATTATTCGCTGCTACGCAGCTCACCCCTGCGGGGCCGTTGTCGCAGGCTCCGACGTTTTCTCGTACCTTTCAGGTACTCGAATCGAACTCAACCGATTAGATGGGTCGGGACTTCGAAACTAAGCCAGAACAACAAATACAAAAAAGCCCCAATAAATGGGGCTCTCTTGTATTTGGCGCGCCCGGAGAGATTCGAACTCCCGACCGCCTGGTTCGTAGACACGCTATCATAACATAACCTATTGTTTTAATTAACGGTTTTGGACGCACAAGCAGCCAGTTTTGTCGGAAAAGGGCGATAAAGGTAGTCAACTGTCGGAAAAGTGTCGGAAATCTTGCTTAAAGGAATATGGTTAGCTCAAGCGGGGTTTGAAGCGGGGCAGGAAATTACTGTCAGGGTCATGGACGGGTGTTTAGTCGTGACTAGGAAAGAGTAATTACAATTACATCAAGCATTATTCATATTGTACTTACTTTCTTCCTTGGACTCTTTACCCGAAACAAATAACAATAAAATTATAAAAATTAGTGAAGCAATCACTGCTAAGGAGTACATGTTCCCCCAAGCATTAGATATATTCCCGACTTTTATACCTAAAGCTAGTAATAGTTTTAGATCAAGAAGAAATGGCAACCAAATAATTACAAATAATATTTTATTCCACCCAATATCGGCCAGCCTTAATATCACAAAATATGACAATACTAAATACGCCAAACCTGATAAAAATAGAGTTGAAACAATAATGCTTTCTTTGTTTTCAAATAGATTAAACAGTAGGTATTTTAAACCTACCGTTAACGCGAAAATGCACAGCAAACCATAGAAGAATTGCAATCTTGAAATTCTCTTCAAGGTCATTGGGAATTAATTGTAGCTCAGGGGTTACGCTGACTATTACTAAAACTAAGTTTTTTCTTTTTAAATAAAATTTTTACTGTGATGATCAAACTTAGTACTGTACAAATAATAGTTATTACCGAGAAGACCCAGTGTTTTTCTTCAAATCCCCCAATTTCCTTATTAATCCAAATCAATGAAAAAATCATAATTAAAGAAATAATATAACGAACCCAAGACGATCTGGTTTTATTGGTCTGGCTCTCTACAGTATGCACGTACTGAGATGCCACAATTATCCCCATTATAGAGAAAATCAATAAGTTTATAGCTGGCCTAAAAAAATCTACTGAGTCCATATAACTATTATTGGCATGCGCAGTTAGATGAAGAAGCTGCATTTGCTCCGGCCATTGTCAAGTCACCCACAGCCGTAATACCAACTGCTACTGCACCACCCTCGCTAGCACCTCTTATAAGCGCTTGGGTTGAACTTGCACCACCAGACCTTACAGCAGAAATAGCACTTCTTAACCCAAAGACATTTCCAGCACCAAGAGATAACGCACCTATAGCACCTGAAGCTGCCGCTTGAGAGAAGTCAAATCCGTCCTCTTGGCAGCAACTATCGCCCGCCGCTAACTGCCCAGCTGTATTTCCCGCGATACCCGCAGCCCCACCATTCACAGCAGCACGTGTAACACCGCCTCCGCCTACGCCCGGAACAAAACTAGAAGCCGCTCCTGCAATAACACCTGTCAAGACAATACTAGTAAGGTCTCCGTCAAAACAAGGATCAGATAGGGCACTAACTGCAGCCGAAAACCCACCAATTACTCCTCCTATAGCTGCTCTCACTCCATTAGCGCATGCAGGATTAGCTGCGCATGCTGCGATAACCGCTGGTACAGCTTCTCCGGTAGGATCAGTATAAAAAACGGGGTTCTGGAGTGCATAGGCGTATGTGTTTAAACCACCTGCCAATCCAATCGGATCGGAGGTGATGTATCTTCCAATACTCGGATCATAATCCCTAAAGTAGTTATAGTGGAGATTAGTTTCTTGATCGAAGTACTGGCCGGGAAAACGCAGGTTGTTTTCGATGCTTGCCGTGGTGATGTTCGCCTCACCAAACGGTGTGTAGGTGGCTTGCCAAACCACTGTCTGGTTTTGATCGGTAATCACCTGTGGCGTATCGAGGTGGTTACTATGGATATAGTAAGTCCCTGTGTTGTCCAGAATTGCTAAGCGTTGTCCATTGAGATAGACGTAATCTCTGATTGAATTGCCTTGCTCATCGGTTTCAGCAAGCAGTAGGCCGCTTTGGTCATAGTGATAAAGGGTTGTACTAGTCTGACCTTGTTTGACCGTTCTCTCGCCTCGGCCATTGTAGAGATAGTCTGTGGTTTGACCGTTGTTGGTGGCCTGGGCTAAACGGTTGAGATCACTATAAGAGTAGGTCGTGCTGTCTTGGGTAATCAGATTACCGTTGGCGTCATAGCTGAGTGTGCTATTTGTATTGCCAGTGATACTGTCTAGCTGTTGGCTGTTTGTGTCATAGCTATAGGTGTTTGTACCTGTTGGGTTGGTTTCGGTGGTTCTGTTGCCGACAGGGTCGTAGCTGTATGCTAGATTTCCGTAGTTACCCTGGGCGGTTTCCAGTCGGTCTAGAGGGTCATAGCTAAACAGCTGGTCGTTTGCTGGGGTGAGACTATCGGTTATGGTGGTGATGTTATCAACCAGGTCATAGCCATAGGTTTGGGCGAAAATGTTGCCTACTGTTTGGCTAGTTAAACGGTAGTCTTGGTCATAGCTATTTGTGGCATTGAGTCCATTACCGTAGGTCAAGCTAGTCATAGGGCCGAAGGGTAGGTAGCTGACATTATCGGCCAGTAGTTGGCTGTTGGCACTGACTTGCGCAATTCGTCCCAAGGCATCTCGGTTCATGGTGATGATTCTACCTGATGGGTAGGTGATCTGTGTGAGATTGTCGGCATTATCGTAAATATAGGCCGTAGTATGCGTGACACCGTTGCGGCTATGGGCCTGCTGGGTGAGATTGCCTCGGGCATCGTATTGGTAGGTGGTGGTTCCGCTATTATCTTCTAATGTGGTTAAGCGGCCAATTCCGTTGGTACCTTGATCATAGGTGTAGTTGATATTGAATTGGGCGTTGGGATAACGCACTTCGGTTAATCGGTTTAGTGCGTCATAGATAAAGCGGGTGGTGATACCGCGGGCATCGGTTTGAGTGATGCGGTTACCGGCGGCATCATAGGTATAGTCGGTGATGCCAGTATCGGGGCTATTCAACTGTTGCAGATTATTAAAGCCATCATAGTTATAGCTTGTGGTTAGGCCTCTGGCATCGGTGACACTGGTGAGGTTATCTTGTGCATCGTAACCATATTGCGTGGTTTGGTTATCGGCATCCAGTGTTGAGATCAAACGATCCAAAGCGTCAAAGCTTGATTGGGTGTTACGGCTTAGCGCATCGGTGCTATTGGTTTGGTTGCCGTTTGGATCATAGGCAAAGGTTGTGCTACGCGCATCGGCACTTATACTTTGGATTAATCGGCTGAGCTCATCAAATACGCGGGTTTGGGTGCGGCGTAGGGTGGTAGTGTCATCAAAGATGGCTTCACCTGTACGATTGCCCATATTGTCGAGTGTATAACTAATACGGTTACCGAGATTATCTTCGATATCGGTTAAACGTCTGGCACCGTCATAGCTGTAATTAAGCTCAGCGTTATTCGGTAACGTGATTTTAATTAACTGGCCAACACCGTCATAATCAAAGGCGGTCGTCACACCCGCCACGGTACGAGAAACCAAACGACCACGAGGATCATAAGTGAGATTAGTGATCACGCCATTAGGATCTGTCATAGACAATAATCGGCCACTGGCATCGTAGCTGGTAAACAAGGTTTCTTGTCCCAGGGCGTTAATGGTTTTACTACGATTACCTTGAGCATCATATTCGAAGGTGGTGATGTCATTGACATCGGTACGTGGCCCATCAATGGTTAGTACCTGACCATTGACGTTATAAGTAAAGCTTGAGCTACGTGACACGGGGTTGGTATCAACTGGCGGTGGCGCGGGTAGGGCATTGACCGTCCAGTTAAAGCTGGTGCTATCTGAGCCTCCATTGCCGTCATCAACGCTAACGGTGACAGCAAAGCTACCAGACTGACCAGTAAAGCCACTAATTTGGCCCGTAACGGAATTAATATTGAGACCAGCGGGTAAGCCTATAGCACTAAAGCTTAGGCTATCGCCGTCGGCATCATTTGCTATGGCTAATAGGTTGACACTATCACCTTCTGTATTGATTTGGTCAACGATTGCAGTAATAACTGGTGGAGTGTTAGTGACTAGGGCTTCAATCGTCCAAGTAAAGTTGGTGCTATCAGCACCACCATTACCGTCATCGACATTAACCGTGACAACGAAGCTACCTGATACAGAAGGGTTGCCACTGATGATTCCTGTGCCAGAGTCAATAGTCAGCCCAGTAGGTAAGTCTGTTGCGCTATATATTAAGGTGTCACCATCCGCGTCATTGGCAATAACAGCTAGGTTAATACTATCGTTTTCAATATTGCTTTGATCAGCAATAGTTGCAATCACTGGTGGAGTGTTAACGACCAAGACATCTACATTCCAATTAAAGCTGGTATTGTCTGATCCACCATTAGAGTCATCAACCGTAACGGTGACGGCAAAGCTACCTGGTACGGTGGGAATACCACTAATGATTCCTGTAGCCGAATCAATGCTTAGTCCAGTCGGTAAACCGCTTGCGCTGAAAGCGAGTAGGTCGCCATCAGCATCACTAGCGGTGATAGTAAGGTTAACACTGTCATCTTCAGTATTGGTTTGATCTGAAATTGCTGTGATGATCGGCGCCGTGTTACTTGTCCCACCAATTAGTACCGATTCAGCAAACACAAAATAAGATACTTGCTCATTGGTATGATTACGCTCACCATCACCAATCCGGTCTTCATCCAACAGCAGGGTAAAACCCGCAGATGTAAAAGGGCTAGCTCCCAGTAAGGAGGCCCAACTACCATCGCCCCCATCCATCGCGCTTTGGGTGACTACACCAAAGCTCGGTGCCTGGCTAAACGGTGTATTAAAGGTGTAGTTATAGCCCGTGGTATTGTAGCCTCCAATATTGTCCGCACCTAAGGCCGCCTCATAGGCGACGCCATTAATCGCACCACTACCGGCTTCAATAACAATAAAGCCTAAGGTCTCATTAGCGCGGGTAGTATCACTGTCTTCACCCACGTGTTTACCTGTTGCTAGCCCTGTCGCTGAAGCCGGGTTGGTCTGGCTGCCATTGCTGGCCCAAAACACTGACCAATCGGCATCGTTAGTGGTCATCACCTGACCGAGCACGACGGGATTAGTGTAGCTCTGGCTGGTGTTTTGTCCTTGGGGGGTCCAGCTGTTCTTTCTGTTAGTTATGGTACTGACAACACGCTGTGCTTCGATAGCACGGCCATCAGGGAGAGTCCAGGTACCGGCTTCGACGATTAAGCAGTCAACGGCTTCACCGGATAGGGATAGGTTGCTTGGGTTTTGTAGTTGAATCTCAACGCTTGCGGCTTGGGCATTACGCATACGCACTAACTGCGGCACGGTATTGTTGTTATAGCGAATGCTACACACCACGACTGGCTCGACATAGCTATTACTAAAACTTACTGTTGTCCAGGCACCACTACTCACACCACTAATAGCTTGGGTCTCTAACAATAAGCCAGTAGCGGGAGTACTAGCATTAACATTCCAATTAAAACTGGCATTATCTGATCCACCGTTATTGTCATCAACCGTAATGGTGACAGCAAAGCTACCTGGTACGGTGGGAATACCACTAATGATTCCTGTAGCAGGATCAATGCTTAGTCCCGTCGGTAAACCACTTGCGCTGAAAGTGAGTATGTCGCCATCGGTATCACTAGCAGTGATAGCTAGGCTAACACTGTCACCTTCAGTATTTGTTTGATCAGCTACCGCATTGACTACTGGTACCGTATTACCCGTGCCAGCGATCAGCACCGATTCAGCAAAGACAATATAGGACACTTGTTCGTTAGTATGATTACGCTCGCCATCGCCAATCTGATCTTCATCAACCAATAAAGTAAAACCCGTCGAGGAAAATGGGTTGACACCAACCAAGCTCGCCCAGCTGCCATCGCCCCCATCCATAGCACTTTGGGTGACTACACCAAAGCTCGGTGCCTGACTAAATGGAGTGTTAAAACTATAGGTATAGCCAGTGGTGTTATAGCCACGCACACTGTCTGCGCCCAACGCCACTTCATAGGCCACGCCATTGATCGCACCACTACCGGCTTCAATAACGATAAAGCCTAAGGTTTCATTAGCTCGGGTAGTATCACTGTCTTCACCTACATGTTTGCCTGTTGCTAGCCCTGTTGAGGAAGCCGGATTGGTTTGGCTGCCATTACTTGCCCAAAATACTGACCAATCCGCATCGTTATTGGTCATGACCTGGCCGAGCACGACAGGATTAGTGTAACTTTGGTTATAACTTTGCCCTTGAGGAGTCCAGCTATTTTTTCTATTAGTCGTGCTGCTCACCACGCGTTGCGCTTCGATAGCACGACCATCGGGCAGAGTCCAGGTGCCCGCTTCGACGATTAAGCAATCAACGGCTTCACCTGATAGGGATAAATTGCTTGGGTTTTGTAGCTGAACCTCAACACTTGAGGCCTGGGCATTGCGCATACGCACCAACTGCGGTAGGGCATTATTGTTATAGCGAATACTACACACTACGACTGGCTCGACGTAGCTATTACTAAAACTTACTGTTGTCCAGGCGCTACTGCTTACATTACTAAGAGCTTGCGTTTCTAATTGTAGCTCAGCAGCATAGCTTGAAAACGACGCGATTAATGCTCCCAGCATCAAAGCACTACGAGTCAGTGAGTTTGGTAGTGATGTCATAGTCATTCCCTTAAAAGCAGGTTTCGTTTTAGTCATTTTGGTTTTAGAAAAAGAGTTCATGGCGTTGCTCCCGTATCCGTCTCGGTACGTGAGAGCAGATTGCCGTTGGTGTCATAGGTAAAGGTGGTGGTTTTATTTGGTTCGACGATTTCCGTTGGCAAACGAAAATTGGGATGCCAAGTCGTGGTAATCGTGCGTTGTTCCGACGTACCGACGGCTTCTATGCGCTGGATTTCTAAACCGCGTTCATCATGGTCAAAGTCAGTAAGGACGCCGTTCCAGTCGACAGCAAGATCACGAAAACCATTGGCGTCATAGGTATTACTTCTGTCTGTGTCTGGACAATTTAAGCTGGCATGCCCCTCAATCAGTGTGGTTAAGCGTTGACCATGGATAGTCTCGAAGTGATAGGTGGTTTGTTTACCTAAAGCATTGGTAACAGTTACACGAGAATTAATGTCATCAATGTGTGTGTAATCAACAGTAACTTTTTCAACGCCACCGGCATGCTCAGAGCTAATCGCCCGACCTTGTGCGTCATAAGCCCAAGTAGCAAAGCGAACACCGTTTTCATCTGTTATGCCGGTGAGCAGATTTCCAGTTTCGTAATGATATACTCGAACAGGGTTGTCGCTTTGCTCATCAAGTGTCACGTCAGGGTAGATGACTCTGAGTAGTCTCCCAGATTCGTATTCATAGCGAATAAGTTCTCCACCGGGCAAACGTATTGTCGTGACTTCACCAGTTAAGTTATAGCCAACAATTTCAATTTTCTCATCAAAATGATTCGTCACGCTTGTTAAGCGTCCGTTGTCGGCGTCGTACGCATAGGTCAGTGTGTTACCTGTTATATCGGAGGTAGCGGTTAATCTCCCAGCACTGTCAAACATTTCGCGTGAATTATCCTCACGAATGACTTCGTACCCTGTCGCAGTATATAATAACCGTATTTGGCTATCCGGATCACTGATCCATTCTCCATTGACCTCAGTCCAAGGTTCCATATGGCCATTGGCATCGATCACAACTATATTGCTCTCTCCAAACAATAATCTTTTGCCAATTAGGTTAGAGGCCCAACCGATACCGAAACCAAGGTTAAGTGTTGAATAACTGTTGTAGTGCCGGATGAGCTCTAAGCCGTTTATTGTGGGAAAATCTTGTTCACGCTGATATTTATTTCCAGTTAGCGGATTAATAGGATTACCAACTTCTGGACAACGAGGCCCCTGGTTTTCAGCTAAAACGCCGCTACAATTTCCGGGTAAACCACCGTCTGGCCCAAACCCGGAAGGAGTTGTTCCTGCTGGGCAAATGGTTTGTCTTATTACAGCGTTTTGTCTGAATGCATCGGTAATAATATTGCCAATGCCATCGCTATAATCAAAAAAACAATCACATGCTGAATTTTGTGGTGAGGGGCATCCAGCAGGTCTTGCATCAATTAGGCTCGATCCTTGAGAGCGCTGAAGCTCAGCTATACATGCGGAAGGGTAATCAGGATAAAATGAGAATGGTAACAGGCCTGGTACCCACCTTAATTCTCCTGTGACCGTGATTTCCATAGAATGGGACGACACACTATAAATCACAGATAAACTAAGCAATAATGCCGCGAGTATCTTTTTTTGATTACCTAAGTATTTATTTTTTATCATCATGGGTTCGTGTTGGTTTCAGTGCGTGAAAGTAAATTGCTATTCGTATCATAGGTAAATGTGGTGGTTTTATTTGGCTCAATGATTTCTGTTGGTAAACGAAAATCAGGGTGCCAAGTCGTTGAGATCGTGCGCTGTTCAGATGTGCCAACAGCTTCTATTCGTTGAACTTCTAGACCGCGTTCATCATGGTCAAAGTCAGTAAGGACTCCATTCCAGTCGACAGCAAGATCACGAAAACCATTAGCGTCATAGGTATTACTTCTATCGGTATCCGGACAGTTTAAGCTGGCATGCCCTTCAATCAGTGTGGTTAAGCGTCGACCATTAATTGTTTCAAAGTGATAGGTGGTTTGTTTATTTAGAGGATTAGTGACGGTGACTCTTGGGTCAGTGGCATCATCGAGATAAGTATAGTCCACCGTAAACTTCTCGACCCCTCCGGCGTGTTCCGAGCTGATGGCACGACCTTGTGTATCATAAGTCCAGGTGGCGAAACGCTCGCCGGTTTCATCGGTAATGCCTGTTAAGGCTTGCGGAAAGCCAGCATTCTCATAGTGATAACTCTTGGTGGGGTTATCACTGCTATCGTTTTCTGTGCTATCAGGGAAGGTAACGGAACTGAGGTTACCGATGACATCATAACTATAAATATAGACTTGGCCATCGGGATCGGTGACGCTGCTGACTCTGCCTTCCAGATCAAAGTCATACGATAAGGTTTGGTTATATTGATTAATGACTTGATCGAGGTTGCCGTCAAGGTCATAGATGAAAGTGAGCTCTTGACCGTTACGACGAGTAAGCGACGTTAAACGACCGTCGGCATCGTATTCTTCTATGCTGTCATCCGTTAATGTTAAGCGCCAGCCAATAATTTCGTCATTACTGTCTGTCAATGCGCTTAATTGCTCTTCGATGTCGGAGTCAGCTGACCAGCCCTGGCTAACATCACCATCAAAGCTGATGACACTCATATCGGTGCGGTTAGCAAGCACAACCGTATTGGCTAAGGCGCCATTTGCAACTAATGGGT
Organism: uncultured Thiotrichales bacterium; assembly: GCA_964447985.1. Taxonomy (GTDB): domain Bacteria; phylum Pseudomonadota; class Gammaproteobacteria. Next base: position 7,764 of record CAYUVE010000012.1, on the reverse strand, counting down.
TTAGCTGTAAAAAAGGCTGAGCGTTAAAACGCCAAACACCTTGCCCGCCGTCCCAATGGTAGAAGCGAGTAATGGCTAGACCATTATTACCGCCGTCATAGTCACGCTCGGTTTGGAACTTATAACCACGAAGGGTATTGATAGGGTTGCCAGCAGGAGCCCCTCCACGACTTGCACATTGCGGCATGCCGACATCTTTATTCGGTACGCAGTCACCGGTGGTAGGGTTGTAAATAGTGCCTATAGAACAACGTTCACCATTACGAACTGTGGTAGCCAAGCCTATATACATTCCTGGGAGTGGTCCACTAATATAAATCGCGTAACAACTAAATGCGGGGCGCCCAAAACCAAGAGCGAACTCCTTTCCCCCGTAAGCAGATGTATGACCGGTGGATGCCCCCCTGATTGGTCCAAGGATGTCTATGGCAGCTTCGCAAGCAGCGTCCGCAGAGGCAAATCTTATATTCGCGAGAGCACTTAAAGTAGATACCCAATAAAATTCCTCTTCTGCCTGGGCATAATTAATGGTCATTGAAAAACACAGCGAAAATATCGTTATAACTCGTTTCATAGTCGCTTCTCGGTCATTGTGCGGTATCTGTTTCAGTGCGTGACATGAGGTTGCCATTCGCGTCATAGGTAAAAGTGGTGGTTTTATTTGGCTCGATGATTTCTGTTGGCAATCGAAAATCGGGGTGCCATGTAGTGGTAATGGTGCGTTGTTCTGGTGTGCCGAAAGCTTCTATGCGGGTAAGCTCTAAGCCTCGGGTGTCCCGGGTAAAATTAGTGGCATTACCATTAAAGTCTATTCTGCTCGCGACAAAGCCGTTGGCATCGTAAGTGAGAGTCTGCGCATCACTACCACAGGTAGTGCATTGGTCTCCCTCGACATTCGCTGTTCTTGCCACACCAAACATCACATCGAAGGTATAGGTACGTACTGCGCCGATTTGATCGGTAACGGTTGTTGTGCCATCAATGTTATAAACGATATCTACCCGTTCGGTGCCGTTATTGTGCTCGCTAAATACTCCGCGGCCTTGATCATCGTAACCCCATGAGGCAAAGCGTGCGCCTGTTTCGTCGATGATACCGGTTAGGTGTTTAAGAAAACTTACGTCTTCGTAGAGATAAAGACGCTGTGGATTATCTGTTAGGTCGCTAGGCGTATCATCGGGGTAAATTACCTTGGCAAGGTTACTGTTGTTATCGTATTCATAGCGATAAACATTACCTTCAGGATCATCAAAAGCTGTTAAACGACCACTGTTGTCATAGGAAAAAGATAGCGTGCGTCCAAAAGGGCCGGTGACTGTTTCGAGTAAGCCATTAGTTGAGTTATAGCTTAAGCTGATTGCCTGATTACGAGTATTGGTCATTGATAGCAGACGTCCGTTGCTATCGTAAGCTTCGCGTAGGTTATTCTCGGTGGTATAAATAAAACCGTTTGCTGTCTGAACTAAGGTTTCGGTGACATCAGCATCAGATACCCATAGATTGTTTTGCTGGGTAAAAGTAAATACGACACCATCAGCACGATTCACACTGATGGTTGCTGGTGATGCAGCCAAATCAATGCTTAGCGAACACTCATAATCATGACGCCATTTCTCTCCAACGAGAATGTCGCTAGATTTCAAGCTGTTGTAATGACGACGCATGGCTAGAGGAAAATCACCAGCACCAACAAAATCAGTTTCTAACTGATATTTATTGCCTGTTGCAACATTGATAGGGTTTCCTTCATTAGGCGCGCCACTGCATATCGCGGGGTTCTTGGCCATAACGATCGGGAGACGTATACAACGTCCGGCCGCATCTTCTTCTTGGCCAGGTGGACAACCTTGTTCGAAGAAATATCGATACTCAATGATAGTTGCATCAATTGGAGGGTCTAGTCCTCGCAAATCTTGCGATGTGTATGTAAATAGGACTCCATCAGAGTCGATAAGCGCAAAGGTACGGACAAAACGATCAGCCCCAGGAGATAATCTAAAAAAACCGCACAGTCCTAGTTCCGGCATTACAAGCGCATCACAAGCCGCTCTGGCCGCACCGGCATCGGCATAGAAGCCCGCATTAATAAAACTTTGAGAAAACGCATGCGAGGAATATAGCGATGACAATAGCGTCACTACTAAACTGATAGTTCGTAGCCTACTCTTAAATCTGCTAGGGATATAAAGGCGATGCATTGTTATGGCCCAGTATCGGTTTCAGTGCGTGAAAGTAGATTGCCATTCGCGTCATAAGCAAAGGTAGTGGTTTTATTCGGCTCGATGATTTCTGTTGGCAAACGAAAATCAGGATGCCAGGTGGTGGTAATCGTGCGTTGTTCCGACGTGCCAACGGCTTCTATGCGTTGGATTTCTCGGCCCTGTTCATCATGATCGAAATCGGTGAGTACACCATTCCAATAGACAATCAAATCGCGATAGCCATTGGCGTCATAGGTATTACTAAATTGTAGGCCTGGGCATGTCGCCGTTGGATGCCCCTCTATCAAGGTTGCGCGCTGGCGTCGTTGCACGGTTTCAAAATGAATCGTGGTTTGTTTGCCTAGAGCATTAGTGATTGTTACGCGTGAATCGGCATCATCAATGTGCGTGTAGTCAGCGATAACTCTATCTGCGCCTCCCGTATGCTCGGAACTAACAGCGCGACCTTGTTGGTCATAGGCCCAGGTGGCATAACGCGCACCGGTTTCATCGGTAATGCCAGTGAGGGCATTGGGGAAATTTACGTCTTCATAATGATAAACACGGGTGTTGGCCGTTTCAGCCTCTTCGGCAGGGTAGGTAATACTGGCAAGATTACCGTTAACATCGTAGTCATAAATGTATCGCTCACCATCAGGATCGATAAAACCAGTGATTTGGCCATCATTATCTAACTGATAGACTAAGACAGAACCGAGACTATGAGTGACGGTAATTGCGGTATCAGTATAGTCATAGGTGTGTGATATTCCCGAACGATCAGTGACGGTGATAAGCCTACCTTGATCATCGTAGTCTTCGACTTGCCCTGCTAAAGTAATATAGCGCCAACCGCTGAATATGGCGGTAAAATCGATAAAGCCTTCTAGTGTATCTGGCACATCTCGATCAGCTACCCAACCTAAGTCGCTATTGAAGTAATAGCGATACTCTTTGCCATCAGGCCGAATAGCAGCAGCAACACCTTGGCCATTTTGAAAATCAATCTCTGGCAAAAACCTCCAGCCATTACGTAATGAGTTATAACTTCGGCTGACACTGAGTGGAAAACGCTCGTTACCAACGTAATCAGTCGCACTCTCGTATTTATTGCCCACTGAGAGATTAATAGGGTTGGTGCCACCGGACTCGTTGGCACACACCTGACCAACATCTTTAGCTTGATTATTCGTTAAACACTCGCCAGTGTCAGGGTGAGGAATTGAGCCCACAGGGCATTCACCCCAACGAAAAAAATAAAAATCACAAATAAGAAAACGTTCTGGACGATCTGTGCAGATCGATAATAGGTTATGACCGTTCACAAATGATGGGATTGAGTCATTTACACCTTGAACATATGCCGCACCGAAATATCTCTGGCTACCGAAAAGCTCACAAGGAAGCAAGAAATTATTGTGCAGCCTAAATGTATCGTGACAAGCATTTCGCGCGTTGTCATCCACATCATAAAATAAATCAATAAGCCTAATTGGTTCAGCGTAGGTGGGAATAGAAAGCGCTAATAAGCTACATATCAGAAAACACCGCAACTTCACTGGGGGGATTCTCCCTATAGAACAAAAAATCTTTAATAAAATGGGAAGTTCAACTCGCGATGGCCTAGCTGGAATCCCGAACGACTATAAATGTCGTAAAAAACTTGCTTATTTTTTTGATCAATTTTAGGTAAGTAAAATAGCTTTGTATGTAGGATATTTCCTATTAATTTGTAGGAAATGGTCTATATCAAGGGATTAAAAGTAGCTTGGCTACTTTTGGAAATATTCGAATTGCGGAGATTCTTACACTGTCGGAAAACGCTCGGAATCCTATTCTGTGGGTTCTGAGTGTCTACTTCGTAAGGTCGCGTTAAGAGATTGATTAAAAATGAGAAAGTCGTTGAGCTGAACAGGAGTAAAAGTATTGACGGCAAGGTTAGGCACCAGGCGTTTGATCGGCCTTTATTAGAAACTAGCAAAAAATCGACCCACCGCCGTTAATCGACGCTAAAGGCGTTGCCATAAAATCTCACATGATTTCACATTAACTCACATTGAGAAGTTAACTATATTAAATAACATAAATTACTTAAATTAAAAGAATATCTTGTACTATTTTATAGTGCTATATTATATTTCGTGATATTCTATTAAAACACGAATTTAATGTATTTATATATAGTGATATGAGTGATCAAGTTTCGATACGACAGCAAAGACTTGCGACCATTCTTCGGCAGAATTCTGGTCCAATCCGAGCAACATTTGTCGCAGATGTCTTGAGTATAGACAGAGTTCATGCGGCAAAGCTACTTGCTGGCTGGCATAAACAAGGTGTATTACGGCGTGTTGCAAGAGGACTCTATGTACCTGTCCAGCCTACGGCATTGGGGAAAGTGCAGGTTTTAGAAGACCCCTGGATACTGATTCCTGAATTATATAGTCCGGCTTATGTAGGGGGCTGGAGTGCATTGGAGCATTGGGAGCTTACAGAACAGCTTTTTCGATCCGTTTGTGTACTTACTAGCAAGCGCACTCACTACGGAAAAGTTGAACATCAGGGTGTTAGTTTTTTTATTAAACATATGCCTGAGCATCTCATATTTGGCACAAAAACTATCTGGCGGGATCAAGTTAAGGTTAGTATTTCTGATCCTTATAAGACAATACTCGACATTATTGACGACCCTTACCTCGGTGCAGGACTGCAGCATAGTATCGATTGCTTGAAAGCGTTTAAACAGCTTTATACCAATCAAAGTGACCTCGACAAACTTCTTCTCTATGCAAAACAAGTTGGTAATGGTGCATTATTCAAAAAGCTTGGTTTTTTGGCGGAAACACTCGGCTTTCAACAATCCTTTATTGACGAATGTATGCAGAACCTTACTACCGGGTATGCACAACTCGATAAAAATACAAAAAATAAAAGCTTAGTGACAAAGTGGCGGCTTTGGGTGCCTAAGGGGTTTAAATATTGATTGGTAAAGAAGAAATTCTATCTGTAGCTGATGAAACAGGATTAATGCCATCTGTTGTTGAGAAAGACTACGTCCTTGGATGGGTGTTGGCTGCCATACATGAAAATATGCAGCTTTCAGAGAGGTGGGTGTTTAAGGGCGGAACATGCCTTAAGAAATGTTATTTTGAGACTTACCGCTTCTCAGAAGATTTGGATTTCACATTAAGGGATGAAAGCCATCTAGATGAGGGATTTCTAAAAGCGCAATTTTTTGAAATCGCAGAATGGCTATATGAAACCTCCGGTATCGGTCTTTTACAAGACCGGTTTAAGTTTGACATATATGAAAACCGGAGAGGAAAGACATCCTGCGAAGGCCGTATTTACTATCGTAGCTATTTTGCGAGCGGTAAGCAGAGTATGCCCAAAATTAAGCTTGATTTAACCGCTGATGAGGTTCTCGTCCTGCCTGCGTCAAAGCAACAAGTTATTCACACGTATAGTGATGTTCCAAACGAGGGAATCTATATCAATTGTTACGATTATCCTGAAGTGTTTGGTGAAAAAGTAAGAGCGCTTGGAGAGCGTGGCAGACCAAGAGACTTATACGATGTCATCAATTTATATCGGAATGATCAATTACCCTCTCCAGCAGTAATTAAAGATGTGCTGACGCAAAAGTGCGCGTTTAAAGGGATAGACATGCCATGCTTAACTGATATGGATAGTTATCGAGAAGCACTTATTAACAACTGGGAGCCAATGCTTGCACATCAGCTTCCGTCACTGCCTGCCTTTGAATTATATTGGGGTGCGCTACCGGAATTTTTTGCATGGTTAGAACAGTCAGAAGCGATAGAGAGAGACGCGCTTGATTTAATCTCAGGTGATGGCAATCTTTATCGACCTGCTTATGGTCAACTCAATCTGCGCGCATTGAGTGGTACTTCACTTGAGATTATTCGCTTTGCAGCAGGTAACAGATTATGTATCGACCTAGACTATACAGACAATAATGGAAAACGTAGCTCTCGTATAATCGAGCCCTACTCACTACGCCAAGCTCAAAATGGCAATATCTTGCTTTATGCCGTACGATCCGATAGCGGTCAAATCAGAGCCTATAAAATTGATCAGATTAATGGCGCATCAATCGTTAATCAAACATATGTACCGCGTTATCAAATTGAGTTGTCTCCAATCTCGAATGTAACTCCTAGTCAGCATTCTTTGAGTTCGTTGGGAAGTCTGGATATACCTAAAAGTTCGAGCGCTCGCCAGAAGGTAATTAGAGCAAGAAAAACCAGTCTTTCTAATGCTGGTCCAACCTATGTTTATCGTTGCCCAGTTTGCGACAAGACCTTTAGGCGCAAAAAATTAAACTCAAGATTAAACGCTCATAAAACAAAAGATGGTTATCCATGTATGGGAAGAATAGGATACTTAGAAGATACGATCTATTAGACAACGCAAGAAATTAAATATTTTTTTATCTATAACCGCCTGGTACGACCCCCGGTGTCTGTATGATCAGCTCTGAGAGATTTTTTCCCAAACGACAGGTTCGGTTTGGCTGTTTCGTAAATTATTCATACGGGCTTTGACTTCTTCGGCAGTGAAGGTTCGTCCTTTCTTAATATCACTAATTCCTTGCTCAACGCGTTTCTTCAAAATGTCTCGTTTAAGGTCATCATGCTGGTCAATATCTCTGGCTTGTTGCATGAAAACAAAAACGGCTTCACCTGGATCGATGAAGACACCTTGTTCAACCATATCGAGTACCCAAACGGCAATATCTGGCGGAAGATAGGTTTCAAATTTTAGCCCACCAGTCTTGGCTTGGGCCTTTAGGTATGCTGCTTGTTCAATCCGCTGATTTGCGGAGGCATCAGTTTCCACCCAAAGTTTATTAGTTACAGGAGTATCATTCATATTGATTTTCCACGCTTGGTATCAGCCACGAGCTTACTTTCTTCATATTGATGCATGGCAATGATAATTTGAGATAGGTTTTCAATATCTGAATGACTAGGTGCATTCGATATTTTATTAAGAGCATCGCAGAGCTCAGAGAAACGAGGGACAGCCTTGAGATAGTCTCTCAGCAAGGTTTTCGCGACGTTGGCCTCATTATTCGATAGGCACTCCGCTGCTTCGTTTAACAAACCAATGCGAAAATCGTGATCATGCTTTGCGCGTTGCACGACGGTTTCTTCAACACTATGTCCATTAGAGTTCATATCATTTGTAGCTTTAATGTTGTTTACGCCAGAACGAAATTTTTCTAATAATCCATCGAAGAGTGGTGAAAAATCAATAAGGAATTTAGAACTTATCGGCTGCAAGGTAGATAACCAGGCGGTCGGTTTATTCAGTTTCAGTAAGCTTATGATTCTATTGAATAAAAATAGGCTTTTTTTACTAACTATTGTTAGGAGGAGTCTATTTCCGACACTTTTCCGACAGTTTTGTCGGAAAATGTAAAAATTAGAGCTGAAAAAAATATAAGAACTAGACAGTAAGTAATTGATATTTAAGGGAATTAATGGCGCGCCCGGAGAGATTCGAACTCCCGACCGCCTGGTTCGTAGCCAGGTAC
>CAYUVE010000011.1:0-25684 GCA_964447985.1 uncultured Thiotrichales bacterium | reverse complement strand
TTAGCGGACAAAACAGAATAAAGTAAATGTCTAATCATTATTTTCCTCACGTAGCGTATTAGTTGTTCCACATAGCGCTATGTTTTAGCGCTTAAACTAGTCAATCACATATACCTTTAGCGATATCTATGCCAAAAAATAACAATTAGAATTTTTTCTTTATGAATCAATTAGATAGAAACAAAATTTACCAATAACCTTGTTCCGCATAAGACTATTTAACATATATAATTGAAGCAACTTTACTCAAAGCAGTGCAGCTTGCTCTCGATTAGTGCGTCTATCTGGATATAAATAAAGACGCTGCGAAGGCAAGCTATAATAAGTTTGCCTAAACAGAGAAACCTACGAAGAAGATGAAACAAGCATCAGCATTTACCCCATTGCACGTAGCCTTATTAACCATTTCCGATACGAGAGATGACGCCACTGACACTTCAGGCCAATACTTAATAGAACAGCTGGAAGAGAATCAGCACCACGTTGAAGAAAAAAATATCGTCCGCGACAATATCTATGATATCCGTGCCTTAGTCTCTAACTGGATAGCCAATCCGCAAGTACAGGTGGTCATTACTAACGGTGGTACTGGCTTAACTGGACGAGATGGTACCCCCGAAGCTATCGCTCCACTATTGGATAAAACAATAGAAGGTTTCGGTGAAATGTTTCGAGCTATCTCAATAGAAGAAATAGGCACCTCGTCACTGCAATCCCGCGCATTGGCGGGTATTGCTAATGGAACTATCATTTTTTGTCTCCCAGGCTCAACTAATGCCTGCGAAACAGCTTGGACGAACATTATTAGTAAACAGCTCGACAGCCGCACGCGACCTTGCAATCTTGTGCAACTCATTCCACGATTTAACGAAAAATAAAACACTATGTTGTCTGAACAGGAAGCCGTTGGCTTATTACTCGAGCACGCTCAACTACCCCAAACCACCGAGTTTGTTTTACTTGAACACGCAAGCGATAGGGTTTGCGCTAAAGATATTACGGCACCGATCGATGTTCCTGGACAAGATAATTCGGCCATGGATGGTTTTGCTTATCATAGTGAATCAATTACCCCATCTAAAGCCATACCCATTAGCCAGCGGATTGCAGCTGGCAGCAAAGCAAAACCCTTAGAACCCAATACTGCTGCACGTATCTTTACCGGAGCACCAATCCCTGATGGGGCTAACAGTGTAGTAATACAAGAAATGTGTGATTACACTGACAACGAAGTGACATTTAATACGGAGCTTAAACCAGGCCAACATATTCGCCGTAAAGGCGAGGATATAGTAAAAGGAAGCATTATTTTAGAACGCGGAAATGTTATCGGCCCTGCTCAAATAGGTATTATCGCTTCACTAGGAATTGATAAAGTTGAAGTTTATAAAAAACTTCATATCGCGGTTGTCACTACTGGCAATGAACTGCTTGAGCCAGGAAGCGAATATCAAACCGACAAACGTTATAACTCAAACTCTTATGCACTGCGCTCAGCCATTCATCAACTCGGCTTTATCGCCTCATCACATCAAATTATTGCTGACAACTTAAAAGCTACCGAAGCTGCTTTATCAAAATGTGCTAGCGAAGCTGATATAGTCATTTCAACCGGCGGTGTATCTGTCGGTGATGAAGATCATGTAAAACAGGCTTTGCAAAATATCGGTGAAATGCATCTGTGGAAAATTGCCATAAAACCTGGCAAACCCTTGGTATTTGGCCATATTGGTAACACCCCATTCTTTGGCCTCCCCGGCAACCCTGTCTCAGCAATGGTGACCTTGCTAACTATTGCTCGGCCTTATTTGCTCAAATCCGCTGGCATCATTAAAAACAAATTAGCGATCTATGATGTCACTGTTGATTTTGACTGGCAAACAAAACATAGAGCTGAATATTTACGTGTCAATTTGAGCGAAACACAAGGTAAACAAATAGTGCAAATTTTCCATACACAAGATTCCGGCGTTCAATCTTCCTTAAACCATAGCGACGGCTTAATTCGTATTGATAAAGAGTCCACCATTTCTCGTGGCGATACAGCCAAATACCTTCCGTTTAGCGAACTTATGCGCATTAACCCATGAATGAGAGTACAACAAACGTCATGACATATGATGTGCTTATTCTAGCGGGCGGCCGATCCTCACGATTTGATGGTGAAGACAAAGGGCTGCAAACCCTTAATGGCAACACCCTGATTGAACACTGTATTAATCGTGTTAACAAAATAACCAGACATATCATGATCAGCGCCAACCGTAATCTTGATATTTATCACCAATATGGTTACACAATAGTGACTGATAACGATGGTAATTTTAATGGCCCACTAGCCGGAATTTATGCCAGCTTGCCTCATATAAAATCGAATTATATATTTGTCTGCCCTTGCGATATGCCATTCTTACCGGCAGACATCGAAAACCAACTAGCTCAAGCAATACTCGAAACGAGTAGACCAATATGCGTACTAAAACATCATAATAGATTAGAACATTTGGTCGTATTGATAGAGAGAAATCAACTCGACTCGATTCCTTCATATCTTGAGGCAGGCGGCCGCAGTGTTATCGGCTGGCTGGAACAACAAGCTTTCGCAACATATGAAAGCAATGCAGATGCAATAAACTTTCTCAATATCAACAATCAGAATGATTTAGCGATCGCCAGCAAAGTGCTAAGCAAACAAAAACATCGCATGCTAGCTTCACTAACGTACTTTTAGTATTTGTTCTTGACGACCGTTTTGCAGCAAAAAAGAACGATGCGCTTGAAACTCTGGCATCAACTCTAATATTTTACTTTGTGTAAAACGCGGTGATGAACACTCCCCGGCATCATTAGGCTCAAACTCTAACATGTCATCAGCAATGATACGGTATCTAGGCGGTTGCGCCAGCATTGTCTTACCGGTAGAAACAAAAAAGAAACATAAGGCATCTGAACGACAATGCTGCATCAAACAACGTGAGAACTGTCGAATGCTCTCAGGGTTGAGGTAATTAACAATATCCCAACAAAATATTGCGTCGAATTTTTCTGATTCAGGTAATTCTAGAACTTCGGAAACCAGCGGGCTAAATTCAGCTGCACTACCCCAAACACCATTTGCCAAAGGCAAAGATTGCAACCAATCACCTATATAAAGTCGACATGAGTAATTTGAGAAAAAATCGACGTTTGCCGAAAGAGGTGGGCCAAGGTCTAATATATTAACCTTACCACCTGAACTGATTTTTTCTAAGACTAGCTGAAGACCCGGAGACCGATAAGTCAACTCTTCGGCATCGGGCGCTGAGAGTTGCGCAGCGCCCCGTGCTCTCACCATAGCTACTTCCTGATTGCGACTGCCTCTGCCTTATGTTCACCGCCAGCAGCTTTTCCAATTGATGCGGGTTCAGCAGACTTACCAGCAATATCCATTTCGATACTGCCTTTAAACTTACAGCCGTCTTCTAGCGCAACGCGAGGCGCCTGAATATTACCCTGCACGACGCCTGACTTCTTGATGACCACTTGCTCATCACCAAAAAGACCGCCTTCGACACGGCCTTCTACAATGATTACCCGTGCTCTGACATCTGCTTTAATATGGCCATCTTTACCGACCAATAAGCTATTTTGCTTTAACGTGATCGTTCCTTCTAAACGACCATGCACCGCCAAGTCTTCTTCGCCAACCAAATCACCTTTTATAGCAATAGATGAACCGACGGTAGCTTGACCACGACTTGCACTGCTTGCCGCTGCTGGCGCAACACCTTGTGACTGCCCTTCTGATTCTGGTTTTCCAAACATGATTAAACCTCACCTTAAGCAGCATGCTTAAAGATGCCGCCCTAGTTAACTTAAGAAAAAAGCTTTTCCCAAATTTTGCTGACAACCTCACGCTGCTCTTTGAATGCCGACAGCTTGACAATATTGGACTCGCCTTGCAAGGTTTGTCGATGTACCGCTGAACGATACTGCCGATAACACTCTGCTAGTGCTACGGCATCGCGCTTCGCCAACAATCCCCGATCAGATAACAACTCCAATAGTCGTATATTATCGGTAAATTGTGTCAAATCTTGATGACAATGGCTCCAGCGCAGAACCAAATACTGCACCATAAACTCGATGTCGGCAATACCACCTGTATCCTGTTTGAGATCGAATTCACCTTTTTTACTCTTACTGAGCTCTTGGCGCATACGTTGCCGCATATCACTGACATCAGTCAAAAGCTGAGCCGACTTACGTTGCCGGGTCAATATGCTCTGGCGCATCTCACCAAATCGCTCCATCACCCGTTCATGCCCGGCCACCGCACGAGCACGGACTAGCGCTTGATGCTCCCATGTCCAGGCATCATTATTTTGATAATCAAAAAACGCATCAACCGAGCTAACCAACAAGCCTGAAGCCCCACTTGGTCTGAGACGCAAGTCCATCTCGTACAAAATACCACCAGGCGTATGACTACCCATAATATGCATCACTCGCTGCACGAGTCGCGCAAAAAACACAGGGTTATCAATCGGGTCCTCACCATCAGTAGCACCTTCATCGCTGCTATCATGCAAGAAAACCAGATCCAAATCTGAGCCATAGCTAAGTTCGATACCACCCATCTTGCCGTAGGCAATCACGGCAACGCCGGGATAGTAGCTTTCACCGTCTCGTTGCTCACAAGGCCGGCCATATCGCTCAGTAAAATCAGCCCATACCAAATTGATCACTTTGTTTAACAAAGTCTCAGCAATAGATGTCAGGTGATCGCTGACCTCCATTAAAGGATATATACCGGCCACATCGGCCGCCGCGACTCGCAATACTTGATTCATTTTAAAGTGACGCAACACTTCCATTTGCTGATCAAGGTCATCAGTATCGATACCCAACAGCGAACTATTTAATTCTTCTGCTAAAGACTTAGAATCTAAGGGCACGTATAAAGCACGCGCATCCAGCAATTGATCCATTAATATTGGCGTCGCCACCAATTGATCAGTTAACCAAGGACTTGCCGCACAAAGCGTGACAAAGTGAGTCAACGCAGCAGGGTTTTCTTGCAACAAAATTAAATACGTGACACGTCGCGATACGGCTTCTACAACACTAACCACTCGTCGCAATACTTGCTCTGGCTGACCGCGCTCACCAATCTCAACCATTAATGCTGGCATTAATTGATCAACTCGCTTACGCGCTTGTACGGCAAGTTGTCGATAAGACGGCGACTCAGCGTAAGATAGCAATATCCCAAATGCGTCTTGGCTGTTGGCATAACCCAAACTATCAAATTCTGTAGAGGCTTCCGTGCCATCCAATACCGCTTGCCAAGCATCAATAGCGAGCTCGTCAATATTATCGGTATCGTCTTCATCAGGCTGTGAGATCAAGGCATCAAAATGCTTAGCAACACAATCTCGTTGTTGACTTAACTCAACTGAGAATTCTTCCCAGTCAGAAAAACCCATTGCTAAGGCGATGCGTAGCTGACCAGTCTCATCACTTGGTAGAGCATGCAACTGCTCATCACGCCAGGCTTGAATTCGATTTTCTAAACGTCTTAGAAAACGATAAGCAATAGATAACTCTTCCACAGCTTGCTGAGGCAGATAACCTAAACGCCCGAGATAATCCAGAATAGTCAGTATGGGTCTTTGACGTAACGCCGCTTGCCAACCACCACGCATTAACTGAAAGGTTTGGCCGATAAACTCTATTTCTCGGATACCGCCGTTACCTAGCTTAATGTCGTTTTGCTTACCTTTACGTTTAACTTCTGCGCTAATCGCTGCTTTCATCGAACGCAACTCATCAACACTACCGTAATCAAGATAACGTCGATAAACAAACGGTGTGATAATTTTATAAAGCGCGCTTATTGATTCTTCATCGCCAGTAATGGCACGCGCCTTGACCATCGCATAGCGTTCCCATTCACGGCCATGAGACTCATAATAATCACTGAGAAAATCATAGCTCACCGCTAAAGGACCGCTCTTACCAAAAGGCCGTAAACGCGCGTCAACTCGAAACACAAAACCGTCTTCTGTTTTCTTGTCTAAGACCTTAATTAAAGACTGGCAAAGGCGAACAAAAAACTCTTCGTTGCTGCAGCTGCGTTTTGCACCCCGCGTTTCACCTTCTTCGGGATAACAAAAGATTAAGTCAATATCAGAAGAAAAATTAAGCTCTGAAGCACCCAACTTGCCCATGGCTATCACAACTAATTGTTGTGGCTGGTTGCTCTCAGCACCGTAAGGCGTTCCGTACTTTTCGCAATGCAAGCGATACAATACATCTACTGTCGACTTGACGGCACTATCTGCCAAACCCGAAAGCTCACGCATCGTGGTGTCGATATTTGACCATTTTGCCAAGTCACGCCAAGCGATACGCACCATCTCTCGGTGTCTATACTGGCGCAAAGTCGACATCAAAGCCTTTTCGTCACTGATATCATCGCCTAGCTTGGCATAAAGAGACGCTAATTTATCTTGATATTCTGAAGGTGAGTAATCGGTTAAAAGATCACCACTGCCAATAAGTTCCGCCAACATCGCAGGATCTTTTATTGAGCATTCGGCAACATACTCGCTGTACGACCATACTCGCCATAAAACCTTTAGCAAATCAGGGTGCGTAACTAAGCGCACCTTAGCGGCTTTGGCGGCTTTATGGAAAGATTCTAGGTAGGCTGTAACGGAGGCTCGCAATTCGATGGGCATTTCTCCCAATACCGATAACTGACTTCCTGAGAGCAAGGCCATTATTTGCCTCTCCCGCAAAAACATAAGGCGATATTAATTGCCATCATCCCCACACATTGTCCCCGTTGCGCGTAGCTTATACCAGACTGACAAAAAACTAAAGTCTAGTCGCTACTGTTATTGTTTGTGCAAATAGCAACTAACGCTATGCTGTTTATCGAGATTAACTTTTTCCGGGTAGGCGCTACGACACTCATCCATAACTTTTGGGCAACGCGGATTAAAATGGCATCCTACTGGTGGTGCAGCAGGGGAAGGTAAATCTCCTTCAAGCCGAATAATATCTCGTTGGCTGTCTTCATCAAGCGTCGGTGCCGCAGACAGCAGTGCTTCAGTATAAGGATGCGCTGTTTCATTAAATACTTCGGCAACAGAACCATATTCCACAATTCGGCCTAGATACATCACGGCTACATCATGGGCTAGATATTCAACCACCGACAAATTATGCGTAATAAACAAATAAGCCAGTCCGTATTGTCGCTGCAAGTCTTTTAGCAAATTGAGTATCTGTGCCTGTACCGATACATCAAGCGCGCTAGTAGGCTCATCACAGATAATTAATTTTGGTTTAACCGCTAAAGCACGTGCAATACAAATACGTTGACGCTGACCACCAGAAAACTCATGCGGATAACGATTCTTACTATCAGCGGGCAAACCAACTTGCTCTAGTAATTCTTCAATGCGCTTATCACGCTCTGCTCGCGTTGCAACCGTTTTCTGCGCAATCATACCCTCAGCAATAATGTCTTTAACCATCATACGAGGGTTCATTGACGAGTAAGGGTCTTGAAAGATGATTTGGATATCTGATCGCAAACCACGCATCGTACTTTTACTTAAGGTCGTTAAATCAGTGCTATCAAATGTAACGCTACCTGCAGTCGGCGTTAGCAACTGCAAGATACCCTTACCTACTGTCGTCTTACCACAACCAGACTCACCTACCAAAGCCAGGGTATGAGCTTCAGATATACGTAAAGATACACCGTCTACGGCCTTAACATGGCCCACCGTTCGTTTTAGCAAGCCTTTTTGAATAGGAAAGTGAACCTTAAGATCGTTGACATCCAATAAAACCTTATCACCAGCCTGTGTCGATGCACCTTCTTTTTTCTCAGCTTTTACAGGCTCATGGTGCACCTGTTCAACTTCTTCATCGTAGCGGTGACAACGCACACCCACTTCATGATCACCCAACCATCTAGGTATCGCATGGCGACACTCATTCCAAGCATAATCACAACGATCAACAAAACGACAACCTTTAAACTCCGTTAATAATGAAGGCACACTACCCTCGATAACCGCTAATGATTCTTCACGCTTGTTCGCTCGCGGCAATGACTCAAATAATTTTTGAGTGTAGGGGTGACGAGGCTCGGCAAAAAACTGTTCTTTCGCAGCTTGCTCGACAATTTGACCGGCATACATCACCGCAATACGATCAGCAATGTTCGACACAACACCAAGATCATGCGTAATAAATAGCATTGCCATACCAGTTTGGCGCTGTAAATCTTCAAGCAGTGCCAACACCTGCGCTTGAATAGTGACATCTAAAGCCGTTGTTGGCTCATCAGCGATCAACAACTCGGGTTCACCCGCCAAGGCAATAGCGATCATTACACGCTGTTTCATGCCACCAGATAATTGATGCGGATATTCTTTATAACGCCGTTGCGGATCGGGTATACCGACAGCATCAAGCAACTCTAATACGCGTACTTTGGCTTGCGAACGATTTAACTGGGTATGGCATAACACCGATTCGATAATCTGTTCACCAATACTTAATACAGGATTAAGTGAAGACTGCGGCTCCTGAAAAATCATCGCCACACGACCACCGCGCATACCGCGCATATCGATTTCACTAAGCCGCAATAAATCGGTGTCACCCAGATGCACAGAACCTTCGACAATACGTCCAGCAGGTTGCGGCACCAAGCGCATAATAGACAAGGCTGTCATTGACTTACCACAACCCGACTCGCCAAGCAGCGCAAAGGTTTCACCTTTTCTGACGTCAAAACTGACGCCATCGACAGCACGCAAAGAACCACGGCTAGTTGAAAACCAGGTTTTAAGGTTTTTAACGCTTAATAGGGTTTCAGCGGATTGCATAGTATTTTTTACTTTGGCATCCATAAAAATTACCGACCCTGAACTCGAGGATCAAACGCATCACGCACGGCATCGGAAAACAAATTCGCACATAAAACCAAAACAAACATAAAAATAAACGCTGCCACTAATGACCACCAGACAATGGGCTCACGCGCCATTTCTAAACGCGCGCTATTAATCATATTGCCCCAGCTAATCATAGAAGGATCGACACCAACACCTATATAAGACAACACGGCTTCAGCCAACACTAAACCACTAAAGTCGAGAACCAGCGTAATTAAAACGATATGCATAACATTCGGCAAGATGTGTCGTGACAGTATACGCGTATTCGATACCCCGAAGGCTTGCGAGGCTTGAATATAATCAATTTCTCTAAGCTTAAGCGCCTCACCGCGCAACAAGCGACATAAACCCACCCAGCCAGTGATACCCAACACCATACACAGAAACAATAATTTTGCGTCAGCACGTTTCTCCAAGCTTGGAAATAACTCTGGGTTGTTATCTATATAGACATTAATGACCAGAATGGAAGCGACGATAAGCAATACATTGGGTACGGAGCTTAATACCGTATAAATATATTGAATAACATCGTCTACCCATCCACGGAAATAACCAGCGGCAATACCCATAGACAATGCAAACGGCAATACAAACAAGGTTGTCAAACCACCAATAACCAAACCAGTGCGAATACTTTTCAGTGCAAGATAAAGCACATCCTGACCAACCTTGTCAGTGCCTAATACATGGTAATACTGTGAAAGAATCCCCAAGCCAAATACAATCCACAATAATACGAATAGTGTTAAACCAATCGATCGCCAAGGCACGGAAGTATCACCACGCTTTAACATAGAAAGCTGTGCACTTAGGCTGATCTGTTGCAAGCGTGATAAATACCAAGCTAACAAGATGATAAGTAATATAAAAATGACTAGTGATATTAATAAAGCGAGCAATAATTTGACGATGATATCCCCAGCTCTTTTACCCTCGTCTGATAGATGGACTCCACCATATTCCAGTCTCGGAAACTCGCGCACCACTGAACCATCGGCTTGTTCTATAGTTTCCTTGGCATAGGAATGTAAAGCAAAAGGTGCTGAGTAGGTTTTTTCTTGCTGCAAACGTAATGAACTCAGCGCAATATCGAGTACAGATACCAACTCTGATGAAAATAAAGGCTTGCCGTCGTCTGTACCTTCTCGCGCTTCATGCACGTGGATAGAGTCTGCTAAACCTATCGCGATATAAAGCAGCAAGACCACAGCCGCAGACATAGCTAAAGGACGCTGCACTATCTGTCGCCAAGGCCTGGCGATATGTTCATGTCGTCGCGCATAAAAAAAGAACGCTATACCCACGGCAACCAGCAAGTAAACCAACCAGTCAGTCCATAATGGCGCTAATTGATAGCCGAACAATATCACTGGCCCGTCATCCCAAGCGCACTCGCGGATCAACCAAGGTATAAGAAATATCTGTCAGGATAAGCCCTATGATAAATAGCACCGAACCTAAAAATACCATTGCTCTAACAATAGCAAAGTCTTGTGCCTGGATTGCATCAATCACATAACTGCCTAAACCAGGAATACCAAAGAAAGATTCAACAACAAGGCTTCCCATAAACAATAAAGGCAACCCTACCACTACCCCTGTTAAAATTGGGATCATGGCATTTTTAAGCACATGCTTAAAAAGCACAATACTTTCAAACAAACCTTTAGCACGCGCTGTACGCACATAATCTCGATTTATCTCTTCAAGAAATATTGTCCGCAACATTCTTGTACCTGAACCTATTCCACCTACCAGACCAACCACCACGGGCAAGATCAAAAACTTAATCGCATCAATACCTGTGTCATAGCCAGAAATGGGAACAAGATGGAGTAATTTACTAATAAGATACTGACCACCAATGATGTAAAACATTGTTGACACCGACATCAGCACAACACCAAATATCACGCCCGCAATATCTATATAGCTTGCACGAAAAAAAGCCAATATCATGGCGACAGTGATATTCACTAATAGCCCTACAATTAAAGTAGGCACAGCAATGGCCAAGCTCGGCCACATGCGCTGACTGATGTCATAGCCAATATCACGGCCATCGTCGGCAGCGCCAAAATCAAAAACAAACAGCTTGGCAGATTTTTCAAAAAATATCGTTTCGCTAAATTTGCCTAGCCCTTCGGACTCCGCGTTATACAACAAAGGTTTGTCATACCCTCGCTCGACTTTCCACTTGTCTATAGCCTCCTGAGTAACATGCTTAGCGCCCAAATGTGAGCGTGCAGCATCATCAGGCGAGTTGACAACAAAAAATAAGGCAAAAGTAATGATGTTGACGCCTATCAATATAGGAATGGCATATAAAGAGCGGCGAATAATATAAGCCAGCATTACGCACCTACCTCGCTGGCTCGGTGATCAATAGCGGCTGCACGTTTGCGACGACTGTTTGCGATGACTGCAGGTACCACTAAGGCGACAAGCACAATAATGATCAAGTAAAGTGGCCAGAGTATTGGCTTATTCCAATTTGCTCTACTTCGCTCTCTGAGATCAGGTTCAATACGTTTATATTTGAGTGTGTTATTGGCCACATCAGCTGGTTTAGTATTTTTCATCCAAGCATGTTGCAAACTAAACGCTTTAGGATGGAAGCCCCAAAGCCAAGGCCCATCCTTACGCAGAATATCAACCATCTCCTGGATAACAGCTAAACGCTCTAAGCCATTCGGCAGATTTTTCATTTGCTCAAATAAGGCATCAAACTCATCACTGGCATAGTTTGCTGCATTTTTCCCGTTAAGCTGAGCTTTTTTATTAGGACCATAAAGTAAAAATAAAAAGTTTTCTGGGTCAGGATAGTCGGCATTCCAACCCCATTGGAATATTTGCGCCTTACCATCACGCATTTTTTGCTGAAAACGATTATAGTCGGTACTACGAATGACTAACTGTATATTGAGCTTCTTGAACTGCTTACGCCACCAGTCTAGAGTCGCTTTGGCCTCAGGACCAGAAGCTGGCGTATCAAAATAAAGCAACAATGGTTCGCCAGTTTCCTGATCGATACCATCAGCATAACCCGCTTGCTCCATAAGTTCACGCGCATGCTCAATCGATTTTCTTTTAGGCTGACCATCAACCACATCGTAAACATAGCTATTGACACCGGTTTCATCATCGATGTACCCAAATATTCCTGGCGGAATTGGCCCTTGTGCTGGAATACCGCGACCATTAGTAAATATTGATATAAACTCTTCGTAATCAACGGCAATAGCAATCGCGCGGCGCAACAAACGCGCACGTTCACCACCTGGCGAACCCACTATTGGGTCTAACATATTAAAGCCACCGTAATAGCTTGAAGTAGCAACTGTGGTATAGAGCTGAATACCACGTGCTTTCATATCTTCTGTCAGCGTCGCCTCACCACCACTGCCAATATTCACTGCTTGATCAAAGCTGTCTGAACTTACGCCAGAACTATCGTAATAACCTTGTAAGAATTTATTCCAATACGGTATCGCTTCTTTCTCTAAGCTAAATACGACCTTATCGATAAAAGGTATTGGCTTACCGGCATCGACCAACAAGCCCGCTTGCTCATCACCATCCTGACCAGTGATTGGATATTGCTCACCGCGAAAATTAGGATTCTTTTCTAACACCATCTGACGGTTAGGGTTATTAATCGTCAGCATATATGGCCCTGTACCAATGGGATACCAATCTAAAGTGATATTTTTTTCTTTCAGTCCAGGTTGTGAATAAAACTTATCGGCCTCCCAAGGTATCGGAGCAAAAAACGGCATCGCTAGCCAATAACGAAACTGAGGATATTTAGTTTTTAAGGTCACTCTATAGGTATAACGATCGATGACCTCAGCGCCAATCAAATCGTGATCACGTAAATCTACCCACGCTTCTTTATCTTGATTTAATACTTCAACCAAATGTTTGCCATATTCCGACAAACCATCGATGTACTCTGTCATCAAACCAAAAATCGGCGAATGCACTTTTGGGTGAGCAAGCCGTTTGATTTGATAAACATAATCAGCAGCAATCAACTCTCGAGTATCGGTCTCAGCAAAATCACCGAGCACTTCGATATCATCAAGCTGCTCTTTACTCAACTCATGGTAAGCATGTTTACCATTACCTCTGGCAAAGGCAGCATGCGGTTGATATTCAATACCAGGCTTGATCTTGACCTCATAGACCGCTTTGGCCACCTGAGCGGCATCGGCGTCATCGCCAAGCTCATTACCCGCCTCATCATAATATACCGGGATGGGAATGGATTCCGCCGCTAACGGCTCTAGCACGTAGGGACGCTTTAAATAATGGTATTGCAGAGGCGGCTCATAAATCTGCGCGGTAAACTGAACTTCATTGGAACTGTACGATTGTGCTGGATCAAGATGCTTAGGACGCTCGGCGAAGGAGCTATAAAGGATATTTTGGCCAGATTCTGACGATGGATAGGGATTATTCCATCCCTGCTTGTCGCAAGCACATAGTGCAAGCACCAATACCATCAGCGGTAATATCTTAAGCAATTCCTGGTATCCAAACACGCGTCTGCTCGTTATTTAATTATTCGGCAGCTGGCAACTCGGGTTACCGATCACCGCCATGCTGGTATTATATGATGACAGCCTAAGTAGGCAAGCAGTTCAATAGCTTATAACTAAACATTCTTCATCGAGGTAACACATGAGTTTTTTACAAGGTAAACGTGCGCTGATCGTTGGCGCTGCCAGTAAACGTTCAATCGCCTGGGGTATCGCCAGCGCCATGCACCGGCAAGGCGCCGAACTCGCCTTTACTTATCAAAATGAAAAGCTGCAATCTCGTGTCGAAGAAATGGCCTCATCCGTGAAGAGCAATATTGCCCTACCCTGCGATGTCAGCAGCGATGAGCAAATTGAAACCGTGTTTAGCGAGCTTGGCAAACATTGGGACGGCTTAGACATTATCATCCACTCAGTTGCCTTTGCCCCGCGAGAACAACTGCAAGGCGGCTATTTAGATGCTGTCACACGCGAAGGCTTTAATACCGCACATGAGATCAGCTCTTACAGTTTCGCTGCGCTGGCCAAAGGGGGGCGCCGTATGATGGCAGGCCGCAAAGCCGCCCTGCTGACACTCAGTTATCTCGGCGCAGAAAAAGCCATCCCTAATTACAATGTCATGGGCTTAGCCAAAGCCAGTCTCGAGGCCAATGTCCGCTATATGGCTCAAACCCTAGGGCCTGATGATATTCGGGTTAACGGTATTTCTGCTGGCCCCATCAAGACCTTGGCAGCAGCTGGGATTAGTGACTTTCGCTCCATGTTAGAAAAAGTTGCCGAAGTTTCACCACTTAAACGTAATGTCACCATCGAAGAAGTTGGCAATGTCGCCGCCTTTTTATGCTCCGACCTCGCCTCAGGCGTCACCGGTGAAATCACCTATGTCGACTGCGGCTATAGTACGGTTGGCATGGCTTAAAAAAGACAAGAATAAAAACTAAAGGACAAGCTGATGCCACATAAACACGCTGTATATCTATTAGTAGCAATAGTAGTAGGCGTATTAGCTGGCATCATCAGCGGCTGGATATGGGGCCCAGCCATGCAATCCGTCGCCTGGCTAGGCGATATGTTTTTGCGCTTGCTTAAGATGACCATCGTGCCGCTGATTATTGCCGCAGTGATCAGCGGTATCGCTAGCTTAGGTGATATACGCAAGTTAGGCACTATCGGCACCACCACCTTAATTTACTATACCTGCACAACCGGCATCGCCGTATTCATTGGTTTAGTGATGGTTAACCTCATTCAACCAGGTGCAGGCATCGAAGCGACACCCACCGAAATTCCAGAAAGAGTCGCTGACAAAGAAAGTAGTGGCTTTTTAAATATTTTATATGAACTGTTCTATCCAAATCTCGTTAGTGCCGCAGCAGAAACAAAACTGCTACCGATCATATTCTTCTGCATTATCTTTGCTGCTGCATTAACTACTTTAGGTGAACGCGGCAAACCCGTTATTCAATTTTTCCAAGGCGTCAACGACGCCATGATGAAGCTGGTTATCTGGGTCATGTATCTCGCTCCCATAGGTATCTTTGGCTTAGTCGCCGGCCGCTTAGGCAAAGCAGGTGGTGGCGAACAATTCTTTAACGAGCTCACCGCCGTAGCACTACACGTCGTCACCGTGCTCTGCGGCCTAGCTATACACTTTGTCGTGCTCGCACTTATCTTATTCTTCGTCGCCGGTCGCGGTTTTGATTATCTCATCGGCATGCTACGCGCCCTACTAACCGGTTTTGGCACCGCAAGCTCTGCCGCGACATTGCCCTTAACCATGGAATGCTTACGTGAGAACGGTGTGAGCAAACGTTCCGTACAATTCGTTATTCCTCTAGGCGTCACCGTCAACATGGACGGCACCGCCTTATACGAAGCTTGTGCTGCTTTATTTATCGCTCAAGCCTTTGGTGTCGAACTCACTTTTGTCGAGCAAATTATCGTCTTCATCACAGCCACCCTCGCCGCCGTTGGCGCCGCAGGCATACCCGAAGCGGGATTAGTCACACTGGTTATTGTCTTAGAAGCGGTTGGCCTACCCTTAGAAGGTATCGCGCTGTTATTAGCCGTCGATTGGTTCTTAGATCGTTTTAGAACAACAGTCAATGTTTGGGGGGATTCGGTAGGTGCAGCGGTGGTGGATCGGTTAATCCCGAATAACGAAGAACAAACCAAACAATAGCTTTAAGTTACCAACCATTATATTCCTACAGACAAACTACTATACGTAGGGTGCAATGAGCATAGCGAATTGCACCAATCACCCTTAAAGCAAATGTAGCCCGGATGGAATGCAATGAAATCCGGGGGCATAATGTGAAGCTAAACCACCCACCCGGATTACGCTAGCGCTACATCCGGGCTACAGAGATCGTAGGGTGCAATGAGCATAGCGAATTGCACCAATCACTGTTGAAGCAAACCCCACCATCTGGTGCAATTAACATCGCACCCTACAACTATTTATTTCCCGCCTACAAACATTCTGGTCTTTGGAATAAAACGCTGACCACTTTTGTCAATGAACTCAAACGGTACCGAGACAGCACGTAAGCCGGCATTACGGCGAATAACAAAATGTAGGTGCGGACCAGTCGAATAACCCGATGAACCAGAACGTCCAACGCGTGTTCCAGCTGCAACCACATCACCGGGTTTAACTAAAGCCGTTCCTCCCAATAGATGGGCATAACTAGCGTAGGTACCGTCTTCATGCAAAATCATGACTACATTGGCTTTATCAGCGAAATATTCTTTTTGACCGCTTTGGTAATAATCATCCTTAACATAAAAAACCGTGCCTGCTTTGGCTGCAGTAACGTAGGTTCCGACATCCATAGCGATATCTACAGCGTAGACATTAGGCTCTGCTGAATGCGAAAAACGACCTCGAAATGATTGTGTGACTTCTAACTTGGCGTGATGATCGGTTGGAATTTGATACGGCTCATTGTCGGGCACTGCTGCCGGATCACCAAAGCCCCAATAAAGCTTAGCGTCAGAGTGATCTTCTTCACCATCATAGATTACGGCAGTGGTGTCGGCCTCGATGACAGCTCGCAACCCTTTCTTTTCGAATACACGAGATTGAACGATAATTTCTACCGGCGCATAAAAAGGATTTTTGACACTTAAGACTTCTACCCCATCGATAATTTGGGGTATTAACTCTGGCTCGATATCGGTTTTCTGATTGATTTTTACATCGAGCTTTTCCGATTCGACTTCAGGCTTTTTATCCCCAAAAACCCAATCGCCATTTTCATCTTTATATTTATAGATATCGACTGCGTAAGCAGCAAGAGGAATTGAACAAATAAGGAATAGAATATTTAACTTACTAAACATTCTTTTAATGCCTTCTCGACAAAGACATTTGCCTACTTTTCGTCTGAAAAGTAGGTTGCCATGACAGCAAAATAATGTGTTTAATTATAGAAATCGCATTGGTCACAGCGAATTTATACTAGATATTTTCCTCAATTAATGTGACCTTAGTCGAACTCCGCAATATCTCAAGCCATGCGGTATATTCACTACCACCTCGTGCGCGCTGTTGTTGATCTTTCAACACTTGACGTTGCTCGTCGCTAAGACTTGAAGGATCACCTTCTTTAATCTCTGTCATTTTATATAGCGCGTAATCCCCATTTAGTAGCTCGATACCCATGGAGGACTCATTGGCTTCAGTGAGCTTAAAAGCGCTTTGCAAAATCAATCTGTCTACTGAGCCATCATTACGGCTGTAAAACTTGGCTTCTGTCCATGTAAGTTCTTTTTCCGCCAACTGATCAGCAATGTCGTTTCCAGCTTCGATATCAGCAACAAGTGTTTCGCCCAATTCTTTGGCAGCATTATTAGCGGCTTCTTGCTTCAGCGTTGCGAGAATATCTTCTCGCACTTCTTCTAATGGTTTTGGTGTCGGGGCTACTCGTTCTTTCAAACGCAGCACAACAATACGATTACCACTGAGTTGTAGTGGCTCACTATTATTACTCTGTTCTAATACTTCATCTGAGAACGCGGCATTACGAAACTCTGGGGCACTGGCTATACCAGTACCATTATTACGTTCAAATAATTCTGATGTTTTAATTTCTAAGCCCAGTTCTTCTGCGGCGACGCTTAATGTCTCTGGGTTTTCGTATGTGGCATCGGTTAATAATTCAGAGCGCTCGATCACGATATCGGCGGCACGATCTCGCTTCATTTCGTTTTCTAACTCGGCGCGCATTTCTTCAAATGTTTTACCGCGTTGTTCTTGTAGACCCGTGAGTTTAATAATATGGAAACCAAAACTTGATTGAACCAGCTCACTGATTTGACCCTGTTCTAACGCAAAAACAGCTTCTTCAAATGGTGGCACCATTACGCCTTTACCAAAGAAGCCTAGATCGCCACCACTGTTAGCTGAACCCACATCGTCTGAGTTGGCCTTGGCTAGCTCGGCGAAATCTTCGCCGGCATTAGCTCGATCTAATAATGCTTGTGCTTTCGCACGCAGCTCGGCGGTTGCGGCATCATCTGCATCCGCGTCGACTTCTATTAAGATATGGCTAGCGCGACGTTGCTCATCAACAACGAACTCGCTCTTGCGTTGCTCGTACTCAAAACGCACATCGTCTTCTTCAATATCAATGTCGCCAGTTAAGTCATTGGCGTCTAGTACGAGATAATCAACGGAGACCTTTTCGGCTGTCTGATAGCGCGATCCGTTTTCATCGTAGTAAGCTTGAATCTCTTCATCGCCAACTTCGACGCTGTCTTCAAATAGGCTGTTAGGGACCGTCAGAATACTTATCTCGCGCTGTTGATCACGTAATTTAACAAAGGCATCTAGCTCGGCATCACTGACAAAACTACTTTGGACAACACTGTTCGCAGCCTGATCTATCAGTACAGCACGCCGCATGCGGTTTTCAAAACCTTCGACTGATTCGCCTTGTAGCCGAATCTGTTCTTGATAACGCGCACTATCAAATACGCCGTTTGTTTTAAAGGCTTCTAATGATTGCAATGTGGCATTCAACTGCGTATCGCCAACACTTTGACCGCTTTCGGTAAGCTTTTGGACTAAAACGTTTTCCTGAATTAGCACATCAAGTGCTTCGCGCTTTAGAGCATCCTCACTAAAAAACGCGGGATTAAAATTCTCACCCAAGGCTGCTTGTAGTCGAGCGCGGTTTTGTAAATAACGTTGCTGCAGGGAATTTTGAGTAATTTTTTCCTCGCCAACTTCCGCGACATAGACATTAGCATCAGGGGTTAAATAATCCCCTAAGCCCCAGAGCGCAAAAGTTAAAGCAATACCTATGACGATAATCCAGGCGATAAAACCTGTGGCGCGTTCACGAATAAACTCAAGCATGGGAATTCAGTGGTTAATTATTGAAGTGGGCAGAATATTAACCCAGATCGGAGTTGAGGCCCAGCAGTTTGAAGCTTCTAAAAGCAACAAGGGCACCCTGTGGCAACCCTTGTAACTGTTTTACTGGCGGAGTGGACGGGATTCGAACCCGCGACCCCCGGCGTGACAGGCCGGTATTCTAACCAGCTGAACTACCACTCCTGATACTTTTGGTGGGTGCTGAGGGGATCGAACCCCCGACATTCGCCTTGTAAGGGCGACGCTCTACCAGCTGAGCTAAGCACCCGGTGAAAGGTGCGCTATTGTACGGCATCCTTAAAGGCCTTACCAGCCTTAAATGCGGGGGATTTGGAGGCTTTAATTTGGATGGTTTCCCCTGTTTGTGGGTTACGACCTTCACGTGCAGCGCGCTCCTTGACAGAGAACGTTCCAAAGCCGACTAGGGTGACTTGATCACCACCTTTTAAGGCCGCTGATATGGCATCGATAGCGCCATCCAGTGCACGGCCTGCAGCAGCTTTAGAAATATCCGCTGATTCGGCCATAGCATCGATTAATTCAGATTTATTCACAATATATACTCCTCAGTATTTATGTCGGATTGCAAGAATGAGAGCCAAAAGGCACATCCGGTTTGGTGTAATAGCCGCCCACCGAATGCATTAAGCAACAATCGGAGCGAGAGGGTAGTCTTTATACCAACTAGGAAAAAGCCCTGTCAAGCAGTGTTTATGCGGCCTGCAGCCTTACACTGCATAAATCACGTTAATGTGCGCGAATATGATCGTCTTTACTTTTGTCGCCAGCAGCCTTCTTACTCATGAGCTTTTCTACTTCATCTTCGCTCAACGGCTCGGGCATATGTTGCAACGCAACGGCAAAGACTTCATCAATCCACTTAACCGGGCGTATATCAAGATTTTGTTTTATGTTGTTGGGTATTTCCTCAAGATCACGCTTGTTTTCTTCAGGAATCAAGACGATTTCAATACCACCACGATGAGCAGCCAATAGTTTTTCTTTCAGACCACCTATCGGTAATACTTCACCACGCAAGGTAATCTCACCCGTCATGGCAACATTTGAACGAACAGGTATTCCCGTTAAAGCCGAAACCAACACGGTGCACATACCAATACCAGCGCTGGGCCCGTCTTTAGGTATCGCACCTTCGGGTACGTGGATATGAATATCGTTATCGCGATAAAAAGCTGGATCAATGCCTAACATTGCGGCGCGACTACGCACAACTGTCATCGAAGCCTGTGCAGACTCTTGCATCACGTCGCCGATTTGGCCAGTGATGGATAGCTTACCTTTACCACCAACAACCGCTGTTTCTAATGTTAACAAATCGCCACCGACTTCTGTCCAAGCCAAACCGGTAACTTGGCCGACATGATCGGTTTCTTCTGCTCGGCCAAAACGAAAACGTTTTACGCCCAAGTATTTTTCAAGATTACGCGAGTTAATACTCGCAGCGCCTTTATATTCACCCAAGGAAGCGTTTTTAACGACCTTACGACAGAACTTAGAAATCTCGCGCTCTAGATTACGCACACCGGCTTCGCGGGTGTAATAACGTACGATGTCTCTTATTGCGCCATCAGAAACTTTTAGCTCATCCTCTTTAAGGCCATTATTCTTAATCTGCTTTGGTACAAGATAACGTTTGGCGATAGCTAGCTTTTCATCTTCGGTATAGCCGGACAAACGAATAACTTCCATACGGTCTAGCAAGGCGGCTGGAATAGTAGATAAAGAGTTAGCCGTACAAACAAACATTACATCTGATAGATCGTAATCGACTTCGAGATAATGATCATTAAAAGTATGGTTTTGCTCTGGGTCTAATACTTCCAACAAAGCAGATGAAGGATCGCCACGAAAATCAGTGGCCATTTTGTCTATCTCATCAAGCAAAAACAAAGGATTCTTGGTTTTTACTTTTGATAGATTTTGAATAATCTTACCCGGCATCGAACCTATATAAGTACGACGATGGCCGCGGATTTCAGCTTCATCACGCACGCCACCTAAAGCCATGCGAACAAACTTACGATTGGTCGCACGTGCGATGGACTGCCCTAAAGAGGTTTTACCGACACCTGGCGGGCCTACCAAACACAAGACGGGGCCTTTAAGTTTGGACACGCGCTGCTGCACAGCCAAGTATTCAATAATACGTTCTTTCACTTTCTCAAGACCGTAATGATCGGCCTCTAACACTTTTTCTGCTGCCTTGATGTCTTTGGAAATCTTACTACGTTTTTTCCAAGGTATATTAACCATGCAATCAATATAATTGCGCACCACGGTTGATTCCGCCGACATGGGCGACATCATTTTAAGTTTATTTAATTCAGACAAGGCTTTTTCTTTGGCCTCTTTGGGCATACCTGCTGCCTGAATTTTTTCTGCGAGTTCGTCTGCCTCATTAGGCACTTCATCCATATCACCCAATTCTTTTTGAATGGCTTTCATTTGCTCATTCAAAAAGTACTCGCGTTGGCTTTTTTCCATTTGGCGTTTTACGCGACCACGAATCTTTTTCTCGATCTGTAATAAATCGATCTCAGATTCCATTAAAGCCATTAAACGTTCTAGGCGGGCACGGACATCGGTGGTCTCTAGCAAAGATTGCTTTTCTTCCACTTTCAACGACATATGTGCGGCAATGGTATCTGCCAAACGACTTGGGTCTTCGATACCAGAAAGCGATGAGGTAATTTCCGGCGGAACCTTATTATTTAACTTGGTATATTGCTCGAATTGACTCAGGATGGAACGCACTAATACCGAGCTTTCGCGTTCGGCTAACTCTTCAACAGCCAACACATCGACATTGGCAGCAAAATATTCTTCTACATCATCTTCAAAAGCATGTACTTCTGCACGTTGTTGGCCTTCTACTAAAACTTTGACCGTACCATCAGGAAGCTTTAATAACTGCAGAATAGTTGAGACAGTACCGATGTGATAGAAATCTTCGAGCTGAGGATCATCAATGCTGGCATCTTTTTGCGCAACAAGCAGCACCTGCTTATCTTTATCCATCGCGGATTCAAGTGCTTTAATGGATTTATCACGGCCAACGAACAGCGGGATGACCATGTGCGGATAAACCACAACATCACGCAATGGCAAAACAGGAAAAGTTTGCGATGTAGAGCCTGTATCTTTAGAGGTGTCTTCGTTTGGCATTGTGCGGTCTATCAGCTCCTATACAATTTATTTTTACCTACCATTATGGGGGCAGGCGCGAGCAATACAAGCTTTATCCACACTATCACAGCTGGTAAAAACCAACTGCAATATTACTCAGACGCGTTATTCATCAGTTTTGCTGGTTCGTCGTTCTCATAAATCAATAATGGGTCTGACTCACCAGTAATGACACCATCATCAATCACGACCTTACCGACATTTTCCATAGAAGGTAATTCGTACATGGTATCAAGCAAAACATTCTCTAAAATTGAGCGTAGGCCACGCGCCCCAGTTTTGCGCTCCATCGCCTTACGTGATACGGCACGCAAAGCATCTTCACGAAACTCTAGCTCTGCGCCTTCCATTTCGAAAAGCTTGGCGTATTGTTTTGTGATCGCGTTCTTAGGCTCAGTCAAAATATTGATCAAAGCATCTTCATCCAGCTCATCTAAGGTCGCCACCAAAGGCATACGACCGACAAACTCTGGAATTAAACCATACTTGGTCAAATCTTCTGGCTCTACGGTATGCAATAACTCGTTAGTGGATTTTTTATCATCTTTGCTCTTCACTTCAGCAGCAAAACCAATTCCACCCTTCTCGGAACGATCACGAATAATCGTGTCAAGACCAGCAAATGCGCCACCGCAGATAAACAAGATATTTGAGGTATCCACTTGCAAAAATTCTTGCTGCGGATGCTTACGACCACCTTGTGGCGGCACAGAGGCAACCGTACCTTCTATTAGCTTCAACAAGGCCTGCTGAACACCTTCACCCGAAACATCACGAGTAATGGATGGATTATCCGACTTGCGTGAAATCTTATCGATCTCATCAAGGTATACGATCCCCGTTTGCGCCTTATCGACGTCGTAATCGCATTTTTGCAATAACTTCTGGATAATATTTTCGACGTCCTCACCAACATAACCTGCTTCAGTTAACGTGGTTGCATCAGCAATGGTAAACGGAACGTTAAGTAATCGAGCTAGGGTTTCGGCAAGCAAAGTCTTACCACAACCGGTGGGGCCGATTAAAAGAATATTGCTTTTTGAAAGCTCGACTTCGTCTTTGCGTGTGCCGTTATTAAGACGCTTATAATGGTTATAGACTGCAACAGAAAGAACTTTCTTAGCTCTGCCTTGGCCAACAACATATTGGTCAAGAATCTCGCAAATCTCAGCAGGGGTTGGCAAACGATCGTTTTCAGTGCCTTCTTTGTCTTCGACCTCTTCACGAATAATGTCGTTACATAGTTCAACACATTCGTCACAGACAAATACCGAAGGCCCTGCAATCAGCTTTCTGACTTCATGCTGGCTCTTACCACAAAACGAGCAATAAAGCAGTTTATCGTCGTCTTTTTTGTTGTCGCTATCGTCACTCATCACTACACCGCCTTATGTTGATTGGCGCTAATCATCGGCCTTACTAACTGCATCATCCCGGCTTTCGATCACTTGGTCAATAAGCCCGTACTCTACAGCCTGATCACCACTCATAAAATTATCGCGGTCGGTATCACCCGCCACTTTTTCTATGGGCTGTCCTGTGTGTTTTGACAACACACTGTTTAATCTGTCGCGAATCATGAGAATTTCTTTCGCATGAATGTCAATATCAGAGGCCTGGCCCTGAAAACCGCCCAAAGGCTGGTGAATCATCATACGCGAATGAGGCAGACAATAACGCTTACCTTTGGCGCCGCCTGCAAGCAATAAAGCTCCCATACTCGCCGCCTGGCCGACACACATGGTGCTGACATCAGGCTTAATAAATTGCATGGTATCGTAAATTGCCATACCAGCAGTCACCGAACCACCTGGCGAGTTGATATACAAATGAATATCTTTGTCTGGGTTTTCGGATTCTAAAAATAGCAGCTGGGCGACTAGCAAATTGGCCATATAGTCTTCGACCTGCCCCACCATGAAAATGACTCGCTCTTTAAGCAAGCGCGAGTAAATATCGTAGGCGCGTTCGCCGCGGGCAGATTGCTCCACCACCATCGGGATATTATTGAGCGCACGGGGCTGAAAAGGAGTTGTGTCGCCGAAATCTGTCACTGTTTAGTCACCTTTGTTACCGCTCTATGTAAGAAGACAAGGCTTGAGCCGATGCGTCCCTGTCTCTGTTTATCTATCCGTTGCTAAGCGCGCTGCTCCATTACCTCATCGAAGCTTACCTTCTTCTCACTAATATTGGCCTTTTCCATAATAAAATCAATGACTTTATTCTCTAAAACTAAAGGCTCAATACCTTGCATACGCTCTTTGTCTGAGAGCATAAGCTTGACTGCTTCTTCTGGGTTCTCATAAGCAGCCGTCTCAGCAACAATAAATTCTCTTAACTCCTTTTGCGACACTTTGAGCTCATTCTTGAGAACTATTTCATTCAAAATAATTCCCAATCGAACCCGGCGATTCGCTTCATCACGCAAGCTTTCGCGCTCGATATTTGGCTTTTTACCTTGTCGTGCAGCATTCTGCTTCGCCCTATCCATAATGCCGTCAATCTCAGCTTCTATCATCGCTTTCGGCACGTCAAACTGATTTTCTTCGGCCAGGGTATCAAACACTATTTGTTTTAATTTGGCCTTGACCGTTGTGTCTAATTCACGCTGCATATTCTCTTTAACTTCGCTTCGTAAGGTCTCAACACTACCGTCTTCGATACCCATACGCTCAGCAAAATTTGAGTCCACTTCGGGAATTATGCCTTCTTCAACTTCTCTCACCGTCACATCGAAATGGGCTTCTTTACCGGCAAGATTTTCATCATTGTATTCTTCCGGAAAGGTGACATTAACATCGCGCTTATCACCCGCCTTGGCACCAATAAGCGGCTCTTCAAAACCTGGAATCATAGTGCCTAAGCCAAGCTGTAAAGGATAGTCTTCGGCCTCACCACCCATAAATTTTTCGCCGTCGACACTGCCGACAAAATCGATACGCACGCGGTCACCGTTGGCAGCCTCTTTATCAGCCTTTTGCCATTCTTTACGCTGCTCACGCATACGATCGATCACACTATCAACGTCCGCGTCACCAATATCAGCCGTTGTACTTTCTAGCTGGATGCCTTCATATTTGACTTCGTCTAGCGTTGGATAAATCTCAAACGTCGCGGTATAGCTTAGCTCTTGGCCAGGCTCTGCCGAACGATCATCAATACGCGGGCGACCAGCTGGCCTAAGATTTTCTTGAGTTAAGGCATCGGCAAAACTATTTTGGATAACATCACCCACCACCTCATCGCGCACGGCATCACCGTAGTTACGCTCTATGATCTTGAAAGGCGCTTTACCCTTACGAAAACCGTTGATTTTAGTGCGTTGACCTATCTTTCTAAGTCGGCTTTGGACTTCTTTATCGACCTGTTCTGCTGGAACAGCCACTTTCATTTGGCGTTCCAATCCTTCGGTGGTGGTTACTGAAACTTGCATTCGATCCTCTGGAATCTTCTGTTTTGGCTCTCGCCAATTCATTGACTAAATAAGGTTTTACTATTGCACTAGACATCTAGGCAATAGATGGTGCGAAAGGAGAGACTCGAACTCTCACGGGTTACCCCACTGGAACCTAAAT
>CAYUVE010000010.1:0-25750 GCA_964447985.1 uncultured Thiotrichales bacterium | reverse complement strand
TATCGCGCGCCAACTTAATGGGCGACCTTATCTCGCACCGGGTGACGGTATAGTAGGCGAAGCCGCAGCGATGTTACCGGCTCATTCGCCTGGACTCAGTGGCGGTACACGTCTTCGTAACCAAACGGCCTTATTGCTGCGCGATCATCCTGAGTATCTAACTATTTATCAAACGGCCGCTGAGCGTTTCTTAGGATTAAGCCCAAGTAGCGGCGGTTCCACAATTGCGTTGCAGCAAAGAATTAACGCATTAGATGACTTTCTTGCTGGGCCGCAGTTTAGTCAGTTGCCAGAAGCAACGCGTAAGGTCTGGCGTGAGCAGATGTTGCAACAGATGCTCGATGATTCAATTATTCCTTAGTCAACGCGCAGTTTTTGATTAAACAAATGTTTTAGCTTAACCGGTAAGGAGTCAGGCCATGGCAGCGCTTAGGTCTTTTTTATTACTAGCCACAGTAATTATTTTTGCGATCTCAATTTATGTTGCGTTTACTAGTGGTGTTAATTGGCCTAAGGTGTATTTTGGCGATATCCTAGATTTTGGTTGGCGTTCGCAATTCAATATCGATTTTCTCATTCACCTTTTCTTATTGGCGACATGGATTGCATGGCGTGAAGGATTTACTGCAAAGGGATATATCTTCGCGTTTTTAAGTATTTTCCTCGGTGGTATGTTCGGTTTCCCATACCTTATTGTTGCCATTGCTAAGGCTAAAGGTGATCCTAAAGCAGTATTGCTAGGTATTCACGCCAGTAAATCAGCGTTATAGAGAGTTAATCACCAAGCAGTTGGTGAATATCTTGAATAGGGAGTTGGCAGGAATCGGCGCAATTTAAATTAGCGCAATTGTCGGCGCAGTGAGTAAAGATGTGTTGCTGGTTTTTCTCGAAGTCTTCCGCGAAGCGTTGAGCATGGCCGCTAGCAATCCAATCCAGCATGCTTTGTTCTAAACCAACATCAAAGCCACATTTTTCACTGAGGTAGTATTTGTGTTCTTCGATCTCCCTAGCTTGAAAAGCAGAGCGAATATTAAACAAATGTTGTTCAGTTAGACGTTCAGTTTTATTGTTTTTTTGCAAGGTATTCCGCGTCGCGTTGTTAGTTGCAGGCTATAAATTAGCACAGTCTTAGGCGATGTCAAACGTTGACTTTAAGGGTTTGATTATTGGGAAAAATTAGTATTTGCCTCCAACTAAACTGACGTAGTTGTCTATTGAGCGATGGCAAAATAGGGCGTGATATTCGCTACATTAGAATTTTAGCTTGCTATTTTTATGTTATGTTATAACATATCTAGACATATTCTTTATTTTCCGCTTTTTTACTTAGCAAATAATTTCCTAAAGGGTGAGCTCGATGCACGTACGCATAGTGGTTATGGGTCTGCTGTCTTTATCGACTTCAGCAGTGTTACAGGCCGATGAAATAGAAGAATTGGATAAGATAACCGTCCAATCCTCTTCGTTTGACGGAGAGACTGTGGAGGATTTTGCGCAGTCTGTTCAGGTGCTTCATGGTGAAGAACTGGAGCGAAAAAGATCGGATACGATTGGTGAAACGTTAAAGAACGAGTTAGGTGTGTCTTCAACGTACTTTGCCCCAGCCGCAAGCCGGCCGATTATCCGTGGTTTGGGTAGTAATCGGGTTAGAGTTTTAGAAAATGGTATTGATACTTTAGATGCATCGAGCATTAGTGAAGATCACGCGGTATCCATCGAGCCTTATTTTGCTGAGCAGGTCGAAATTCTGCGCGGACCATCCACCTTACGTTATGGTCCAGGAGCAATTGGTGGAGTGGTTAATGTCATTAATAAACGCATACCACAGTCGCTTGACGCGGAGCCTTTAGAAATCGACGCGCTTTACGAACATCAGACAGTATCGGATGGTAATACATTCGCTGCCGAGTTGAATGGCGCGACAGACTCCTTTGCCTGGCATCTCGATGGTTTAACACGCAATACCAATAACTATAGTATCGACGGTTTTGCTAACGAAGAAGAGCCAGAAAACGAAGGCGTGCTATCAAACAGTGATATCGATACCGATAGTATTGGATTTGGCGGTAGCTATATTACCGACAAGGTTTTGGTGGGTCTTGCTGTTAGCGATATTAAATCCGATTACGGTGTACCTGGCGCACTAGAAGGCGACATTCGAATCGACCTTGAGCAAACTCGTTGGGATAGTCAAATAGAATTCTTCTCACCGTTCAGTGGTGTTGATTCGATTTCTTTACGTTCTACTTACAACGATTATGAGCATGAAGAAGTTGAAGAAGACGGTGAAGTTGCTACCACTTTCGACAACGAAGAGCTCGAAACTCGCTTAGAGTTTGTCACCAGTTCTGGTGACGTTTGGCAAAATGCGTTTGGTTTGCAATATAACGATAGAGATTTTTCAGCAGTTGGTGAAGAAGCTGGCTTCGTCATTCCGGTAGACGAAGAACGCATCGGCATCTTTGGCATTACGCATTATCATAATGGCCCATGGGATCTAGAAGCTGGTGCACGTTTTGATACCATTGATATTGATCCTAATGCTGGCGAGAGCGTTGATTTTAATACGTCGACAATATCTTTCGGCGCGCAAAGAGCGCTGGGTAATGATCTGCAAGCAAATTTCTATATTGCGCGTGCTGAGCGTGCGCCTCAAGAAGTCGCACTTTTTGCTGACGGTGCGCATTTAGCTACACTGACATTTGAGACTGGTGACGTCAATCTTGAGGAAGAGACCTCGTTTAATGTTGAATTTGGTCTTGCGCAAACTAAGTCAAAATACTCATGGAAAGTGAACGCTTATGTTAATCAAATCGACGATTACATCTTTTTGGCAAACCTTGACAGCAATAATGATGGTGTCGCTGATCTTGTTGATGAAGATGGTAATTTTGACCCAGTGAACGGGGAGTTATTCGATGTTGCTTATCAAAACGCGGACGCAAGATTCTATGGTGCTGAAGCTGAGTTCAAAGCGCAGTTGATCGATGATGGCAGTTTATTGTTGAATGGTCGTGTCTTCGCAGACTTTGTTCGTGCCGAGTTTGATGATGATGCGCTAGGTAATGTGCCACGTATTACCCCTGCACGCCTTGGTTTCGGAGTGGATGGCTCACGAGGTGACTGGGACGGTTTCGTAGATCTGATTTTTGTTGATGATCAAGATCGACCAGCTCAATTTGACACTGAAACTGATGGTTTTACCATGCTCAACGCCGGGCTTAGCAAGCGGTTTACTGTAGGCGATTCTGATCTTAAATTATCCCTTAGAGGTGAGAACCTGCTAGATGAAGATGCGCGTCAGGCGACTTCATTTACTCGAGATCGCGTCGTGCTACCTGGAAGATCTATTAACCTTGGTGTATTGCTAGAGTACTAGTCCTAAAAATGACCGCTTCCATCACTGGGAGCGGTCATCCATTCAGAACAGCTGCCCATCCTAGCTGTTTGTCACAGTTACAGTATAATGGCGGGCTTGGGTTTGGTGACTCGTGTCTGTCCCCCCGCAACGCTATATTGTGAACCCCGTCAGGCCCGGAAGGGAGCAGCGGCAGCAGTGGACTCGTGTGCCGGGGTCAGGCGGGCGCGAGTTGCCTCTTATCACTTCAGTCTAGTGAGTTTACAGCTTTGCCTCAGCTTGAAACTGGTAATATAGCGCCATGAGCTATCAGGTTTTGGCCCGCAAATGGCGGCCGCGTACGTTTACCGAATTGCTTGGTCAATCACATGTGGTGACACCGTTGACCAATGCATTAGAACAAGAGCGTGTTCATCATGCTTTTTTGTTTAGTGGCACGCGTGGTGTGGGGAAAACGACTATTGCCCGTGTATTTGCTAAAGCCTTAAATTGTGAAACCGGCGTTACCGCTGAACCATGCGGAGTGTGTAGCGCGTGCCGGGAGATTGATGAAGGCCGTTTTGTTGATCTCATTGAGGTCGATGCGGCCTCTCGCACTAAGGTCGATGATACGCGTGAGCTACTCGATAATGTTCCCTATGCGCCAACGCGCGGGCGTTATAAGGTTTATTTGATTGACGAAGTGCATATGTTGTCTAACCACAGCTTTAACGCTTTGTTAAAGACTCTGGAAGAGCCGCCTCCGCACGTAAAATTTCTTCTAGCAACCACCGATCCTCAGAAGCTACCGGTAACGGTGTTATCACGTTGTCTACAGTTTAATCTCAAGCGCTTGCCCATCGAAGCCATTGGCGAACATCTTGAGAAGATACTCAAAAGCGAAGGGATTGATTATGAGCCTGGCGCTTTGACACTTATTGCGGCGGCAGCAGAAGGTAGCGTACGTGATAGTTTAAGTTTGTTGGATCAAGCCATTGCTTTTTCCGGCGATAAAATTCTGGCCGAGAATGTGCGCAGTATGCTCGGTACGATAAGTCACAACTATGTTGTCGATTTATTAAATGCGATAGCCGATGGTGATGCAGCAGAATTATTAGACATCGTAGCGGCTATCGTTGAGCAAGGTTCGGATGCCAATGCCGTGTTAGCGGAGTTGATTACGAGTTTGCATTTGTTGGCTCTCGTACAAAATCAACCGCAAATGGCTGATGAGCGTTTAGCCACGCGCGAACAATTGACTGAGTTAGCAGGAAGAATTTCTGCTGAAGATATTCAGCTTTATTACCAGATTGCTTTAATAGGAAGGCGAGATCTACCTTATGTGCCGGATGCACGTAGCGGTTTAGAAATGACCTTACTACGTATGCTAACTTTTAAGCCAGCTGAATCCACAGTAGCAGGTTTTAAACCGGCCGCAAGTCAACGTGCTGCACCTTCTGCTACGCCGCCAAGATCGGCTGCCCAGGCCTTGGCCGCTGCGAGTAAGAATACGGCGGGTACGGTAAAAAAGCCTCAGGCGGCGGCTAACGCAAGTCGTGGTGATAAGCCGACGAGTATTGCTAAAGAAGAGTCTGTAATAAAGCCGGTTGCAGCACAAGCAACGTCGATAGTGAGTAACACTTCCCCTGATGAGTGGGAACAAATTATCGACTCCTTAGGCCTCGAAGCTTTGGTTCGAGAGCTGGCTGTGAATTCTATTCTTCAAAGCAAGAAGAATAATGTTTTTAAAATTTGCTTGAGCGATACACAACCTCACCTTAAAAATGAGCGGTTTGAAAAACGTTTAGAACAAGCTTTACAAGAACGCTTTGGTGCTGATGCCACATTGCAGCTTGAGATCGGCGCTGTAGTTGATACACCTGCCGCGAAAGCCAAAGCACGTTATGAAAAAAAGGTAGAAAAAGCACGTGTTGCTTTAGAGCAGGATAATACGGTTCAGCAGTTAAAAGAAGTTTTTGGGGCAGAGAT
Source organism: uncultured Thiotrichales bacterium (assembly GCA_964447985.1). Lineage (GTDB taxonomy): Bacteria > Pseudomonadota > Gammaproteobacteria. Next base: position 20,424 of record CAYUVE010000010.1, on the reverse strand, counting down.
GTTAGCAGACTCTGTACAACCAGTTGATTAAACACTTGTAGAAAAAGGGCACGATAATGATGAAAGGTGGACTAGGCGGCTTGATGAAGCAAGCCCAAAAAATGCAAGAGAATATGCAGAAAGTTCAGGAAGAAATCGCTGAAATGGAAGTTGAGGGTAAGTCAGGTGGTGGTATGGTCAGTGTTGTGATGACTGGTCGTCATGATCTTCGCAAAGTTACCATTGATGATAGTTTGATGGATGAAAAAGAGATGTTAGAAGATCTCATCGCAGCAGCTGTCAATGACGCGGTACGCACGGTTGAAACAGCAACCAAAGATAAAATGGGTGAGGTGACAGGTGGTATGAATTTGCCACCAGGCATGAAACTCCCATTCTAGTTTTTACTCTGCGTCATTCATGAATAATTCTCCGCTTATTACACAGCTTATTGATGCGCTGCGCTGTTTGCCAGGTGTTGGCCCTAAGTCGGCACAGAGGATGGCTTTCCACTTATTGGAACGAGATCGACAAGGTGCCAACCATTTGTCAAATATGTTGTCACAAGCTGTGGCTAAGGTTGGTTACTGCGCTAAGTGTCGCACTCTAAGTGAGACGGAGCTATGTAATATTTGTGCTGATGAGCGCCGTGATCCAACACAGCTGTGTGTAGTAGAGACTCCGGCGGATGTTATGGCGATTGAGGAATCTACGGCATTCAAAGGCTTGTATTTTGTTCTAATGGGGCACTTATCACCTCTAGACAATATTGGTCCAGAAGACATTGGCTTGGATAAACTTGAGAAACGCCTAGACGATGGTACGGTTAAAGAAGTGATACTAGCGACAAATCCTACAGTTGAGGGGGAGGCGACGGCGTACTACATCAGTGAAATGGTGCGCGCGCGTGACTTACAGGCCAGCCGTATTGCTTATGGTGTGCCGTTTGGTGGTGAGCTTGAATATGTGAACACAGGAACCTTGGCGCATGCTTTTGCCGGTCGACAGCAGCTCTGATTTGAAGAATTGAAATGAATTTCTCGGGCCCCGTTATCTTATCTATGGCAACCTTTGTTTTGATGCTGATAGCGTACCGGTATCGCACAAAACTATGGTTTCATATACCGGTAATGGTGGCCATTATCATTTACGATATTTGTATGCCATTTTATCTCTATGCGACTCGCGATTGGTATCGGCGTCTAATTGAGCAAGAAGAAATTTTTTCTATGATGATATGGACGCATGTCATCTTGTTAATCACATTATATGTTTTATATGCACTACAGGTTATGGCAGGCCGGCGTTTGCTAAAAGGTGATCAAGAGCCACGTGAAGACCATGCCGCACAAGGTAAGGGAATTCTAATTACACGAGCCTTGGTCATTATCTCTGCAATGATGTTGGTAGAACCGGAGCAGCCAATAGGTTTAGAGGCTACCATAGAGTAATCTTGGTTTATTGTCCCAATACTATATTTTCTTTTAGCGACTCATATAAAGCGACGTAGCTTTGATAGCGACTCGCGTGGATCTCACCTCTATCAACGGCTGACTTGATACCGCAGTTAGGTTCATTGATGTGGTGGCAATCATTAAAGCGGCACTGATCTTTATGTCGTTTAAATTCAATGTAGTAGTTATCAAGCTCCTTAGGGTCAATATCCCATACGGCAAAATCACGTACACCCGGCGAGTCCACTAAATAACCGCCATTGGGTAATTGATAAAGTGTTGTGCGGCTGGTGGTATGGCTACCTTGGTCGCGTGTGGTGAGCTTCCCGGTGCTGATATCTGTTTGGGGTAACAATAAGGTGGCTAGAGAGGATTTACCGACGCCGGATTGGCCGACTAAGACGCTGATTTTATCTTTCAATATCTCTCTGACAGCGTCGAGACCTGCTTCTGACTTTTTGCTAGAAGCGATAACTTGGTAGCCAATGTCTCGATAGCGTTCTGCTGTTCGTTCAATATTCGTATCTGTCGCGTCATTAATTAGATCGAGCTTAGTAATCAAGAGTATAGGTGTAATGTTTTGTTGCTCGGCTACAGCGATATAGCGGTCGATCAAAAACTGGTCGTAGCTAGGTTTTATGGTAAAGGCGATAATGATTTGGTCAAGATTGGCGGCGATTTCTTTAATGCGTTTAGGGCCTCTGCGTTGCGCAAGTACATTTTGGCGTGCTAGGCGCTCTACGATAATCCCGGTATTTTTGTCACCTGCTTGCCAGATAACTCGATCACCGGCGACGACAGGTAGTTTTGATTTGCGCTGATGGCAAGTCCAAATAGTGCCGTTATCGGCTAAGACTTCCGCGCTTGCTCCATAGCGAGTAACAACTAAACCGGCTTGTTCAGACAAGTTATTAGCCATACATAGGGTTGTTATTGGCTGTCTTTGCTAGAATGACGGATGAGCAACAGTGAGATCCTATAGTGAAACATGATAATAATTTGATCTGGGTCGATCTCGAAATGACCGGGCTGGATACGGATAATGACTCTATCATCGAAATTGCGACAATTATAACCGACGGTGAGTTAAATATTCTTGAAGAAGGGCCGGTAATCGCAATTTATCAGCCCGATGAGGTGTTAGACGCCATGGATGACTGGAATACTAAACAGCATGGTGGTTCTGGCCTAACTGATCGAGTCAAAGCGAGTGATGACACAGAACAAACTGCGACTGATAAGACGCTAGAGTTTATTAGTCGATATATCGACATGAATAAGTCGCCTATGTGCGGAAATAGTATCTGTCAGGATAGGCGTTTTATGCATCGTTGTATGCCCGATTTAGAGAAATATTTTCACTACCGTAACCTTGATGTCAGTACGATTAAAGAGGTAGCCAAGCGCTGGGCGCCAGATGTGCTAAGTGGCTTTGAGAAGAGTAGCGAACACCTGGCATTACAAGATATTAGAGATTCCATTGCCGAGCTAAAGTACTATCGGGAAAAGGTTTTTTCAATATAAGAGCAGCTTAGAGTTCTGCGTGGAAAAATTCGGTAATTTGTCGACGCAGGCACTCAAGTCAAGGGAGAAATGGTCGATTTCTTAACTGCGTAGACCAGCTTACATTTCCAGTTTGTCTTATTCTAATTTCATAAAAAGAAAGTATTCTCAATACGGGTATTAGGCCTGGCGGGGGCGTAACGGTAATGATTCAGCTGATTGATTTCATATGGCCCTATTTGGTCGGTATGGTCATAGGCTGGGTGCTATGCGGTTTTCTCGCGCGGCGATTTTTAAAGCTTTCACCTGCTCAAGAAAAATCTGTCGTGGTAAAGGATACACGTACGGTAGAAGTAGATAATCCTGTGCACCTTAAGCGTATTTCAGATTTGGAAGCTCGAATTTATCAATTAAATTCCCGAGCCCCAGAAGTTATCGAGAAAGAAACGACTAAAACAGTCGTGGTTGATAACCCAGCTCATCTTGAGCGTGTCGTGGCATTAGAAAAGCAACTCGTCGAGTTGCAGAATCGAGAGCTGGAAGAAAGAGTCATAGAGACCCGCGTAGAAGTGGATAACCCTGGACATCTAAAGCGTATTGTAGAGTTAGAACAACGCATCGTTGAGTTACAGAACCAAGAGCCAGTAGAAAGAATTGTTGAGACACAAGTGGAAGTGGATAACCCTAAGCACCTTGAACGCATTGTTGAATTAGAATCAAAGCTAGCTTCGTTTGAGCCGTCTACTACGGCGGGACAGACTGAGCTCGAGAAAACGGATGTGTCTATGGCTGCGGATATTAATGCAGCCAAAGCAGCGGGTTTCTCGATAAAGAGCGAGAATGATTTTACGGTGATAGAAGGTATTGGCCCAAAAATTAATGAACATCTTCATAATAACGGTATCGATACTTATATTCGGTTTAGTGAGACTAAGGTCGATTTTATTCAGCAGCTTCTTGATGAAGGAGGTAAACGATTTCGCCTAGCTAAGCCAAGAACTTGGCCACAACAAGCTAAACTTGCCGCGCAAAATCGCTGGCAAGAACTTAAAACTTTGCAAGATGAATTGCGCGGTGGAGTTTAAGGTTTAGATCATGCCATACGATGATCCTGTAACAACCCATGGCTGGCCCGATTTTTTTGCTTTGTGGAGTAAAGTTTTGTTTGCGTTAAGTGTATTGGTTATCATCCTTTGGGTGCTAAGTGTTATTTTAGAGTCTGATGCTGATGAAGAGATAGCTGCTGCAGAAGTTATCGTCGAAGAAAAGATAGAGCCTATTCTAGAGACTAAAACCTCCAAACCCGCACCACCTGCGCATAAAGTATCTGAGCAAAAAGCCGAATCTGATGGTTATATCTTGATATCAGACATCAAGGTAGTGCATGTTTATTTTGCTATTGGCAGTGATATTGTTCCTTTAGAGTCTGTTCATGATTTACGGCCGGTAATCGATTTTCTCGTTACGAATAAGAATAGTGTCGCGATATTGTCGGGTTATCATGACTCAAGTGGTAACAAAGAAATTAATCAAGAAATTTCAAAAAAACGCGCCATGGCTGTCCGTGATTTCTTAGTGGTCGAAGGCGTTGGTTTAGATCGACTTATTTTGAAAAAGCCTCAGCAATCCCAAGGCAGTGGCACCGCTGAAGAAGCACGCCGTGTCGAAGTAGCGGTCGCAACACGTCAATAAGAAATAATTATTTTCGTTTACTTTGTCTGCGGCTATCCCATTGGCCACCGCGCGCTGATTTAAAATTTTTCTTCGAATGATTGGTTTTATGTTTTTTACTGGCTGATTCATCCGGCACTAAACATTGTGGTCCGCTGCCAATAAGGTCTTTTCTACCCATATTACGCAAAGCTTTGCGTAACTGCGGCCAGTTCTTTTCGTCGTGGTAGCGTAAGAAGGCTTTTTGTAAACGTCGTTGTTCAAGCTTTTTCGGTGTGTAAAGCGTTTTGTTTTTATAGCGGAGTTTCTTTAAGGGGTTGTGGTTACTGTGATACATGGCTGTAGCCAGCGCCATAGGCGAGGGATAAAACGTTTGTACTTGATCAACACGAAAGCCGTTATCTTTCAGCCATACCGCTAAATTAAGCATATCCTCATCTTCGCAGCCAGGATGACCAGCGATAAAATAGGGAATGAGATATTGCTCTTTACCAGCTTCCTTAGAATAACGATCAAACATTTCCTTGAATTTATCGTAGCTTCCCATTCCGGGTTTCATCATTTTGCTTAGCGTATTATCTTCGCTATGTTCAGGCGCAATTTTTAGATAACCGCCAACATGATGAGTGACTAATTCTTTAACGTATTCTGGGTCTTCTACTGCCAAGTCGTAACGCAGACCGGATGCCACAATAACCCGTTTTACGCCACGTACTTTGCGTGCTTTACGATAGAGTTCAGTTGTTGGGCTATGGTCTGTATCCAGATTTTTACAAATGGTCGGGTAAACACAGGATAAACGGCGGCAATTGGCTTGTACGATATCGTCTTTGCACTGTAAGTGATACATATTGGCAGTGGGCCCGCCTAAGTCGGAGATGGTGCCGGTAAAGCCGGGCACAGTATCACGAATTTTTTCTATCTCGCTGATGACGGATTCATGAGAGCGGCTTTGTATTACCCGGCCTTCATGTTCGGTAATCGAACAAAACGTACAGCCACCAAAGCAGCCGCGCATGATATTGACCGAAGTCTTAATCATTTCATAAGCAGGAATATGTGCATCACCATAAATAGGGTGAGGCCGACGTTGATAAGGCAGATCAAATAGCATATCCATTTCTTCAGTCGACAATGGAATAGGCGGTGGATTTATCCATACTTCTTGTGATCCATGGCGTTGGATCAAAGCGCGTGCATTATGCGGATTAGACTCCTGATGTAACACGCGCGAAGCATGCGCGTACAAAGGCGCGTCTTTACTGACTTTCTCAAATGAAGGCAAGCGAATACAACTATTCTTGGTTTCGACATCATGCTTGCGCATCAGAGGCATAGGAATGACTTTTGTTTCAGTCACACCATCTTTCGTCATAGATGTTTGCTGCATAGATGACTGATTGCTTGCGCACGATTGATTGGTAGTGTCTTTATCTTCGTAGGGATTACTTATTAGACTTTCTAAAGTATCTGTACTTCTAGGCCAATCGATACGTGTTGAATCAATTTCAGTAAAGCCTTTAGGTGGTCTCTTGGCGATAACAGCAGTGCCGCGAATATTAGTCAGTTTAGATATCGACTCACCATTTGAAAGACGATTAGCGACTTCGGCGATAGCGCGTTCGGCATTGCCATAGAGCAAAATATCGGCCGCAGTATCGATCAAAACCGAACGACGAATCTCATCGCTCCAATAATCATATTGGGCGATGCGTCTTAAACTGGCTTCAATGCCGCCTAAAACGATGGGTACATCACTATAAGCTTCTTTGCAGCGCTGACTATAAACGATCACCGATCTATCAGGTCGCTTACCGGGTTCAGCATGCGGCGTATAGGCATCATCATTACGCACTTTGAGGTCGGCGGTGTAGCGGTTAATCATAGAATCCATATTGCCACCGCTGACACCGAAAAATAGATTAGGTTTTCCTAGTGCTTTAAAAGGTTCGGCGCTATGCCAATCTGGCTGGGCAATAATCCCGACACGGAATCCTTGCGATTCTAAAAAACGACCCATTACCGCCATGCCAAAGCTGGGGTGGTCGATGTAGGCATCGCCGACAACAATAATAATGTCACAGCTATCCCAACCGAGCTCATCCATCTCTGCACGGCTCATTGGTAAATACGGCGCTATGCCATAACACTCGGCCCAATATTTTGGGTAGCCAAATAAATCCGGGGCTTTAATAGGTTGAGCTAGGGACATGGTTTGAAGAAGGGATGAACGCGACTCGCCGATTATCACATATTCAACAAACCCGGGCTACAATAGAGTGGACAATTGACAAGGAGGAAGAAATGGGAGATTTAACGGCAAAACTTCAAACTTGGTATGACCGTGTTTGGAAAGAGGAAGATACTAGCGCGATTGAGGAGATGCTAAAGCCCCAATGTGAGTTGGAAGGCCTGGGTAAGCAAACACTAATAGGTTGCGAGCAGTTTACAGGCTTTCACCAGGCCATATTAGCAAAATTGTCAAATATTAATATCACAATTGATAAGAGTATGGAAAATGATGGCTGGGTTTCTGCTTTGTGTTCACTAACTGCCGTGGCTAAACACAGCGGTAAACCAGTTGTTATTACCGGTGCTGTTTTCGCCTGTATTGAGGCAGATCAATTTACTCATGCTTATGACCATTGGGATTTTATCGGGCTTTGGGAGCAACTTGGGTTATTGCCAGAAAACTCATTTGCGACAGCGCTAATGGGCGAGAAAATAGCTTAATTGTGTAAAAAGGTAGTAACTAGTTAACGGATATTGATGCAAAATAGTCTTTTCAAAAAGATAAGCACCTTAGCGTCTTTGGTAATAATATTTTTGTGTTCTTCAGCAGCATTGGCTGAAGAATCACCGTCTGCCGTCCGCTTACATGAAACATTACAGTCACGCATAAATATTCAGCCCAACACAAATACTGCACGCAACGTCATATTGTTTATTGGTGATGGCATGGGTATTTCTACCATTACCGCGACGCGTATCTTCGATGGCCAAAGCAAGGGCGAAAGTGGCGAAGAAAATATTTTAAGCTTTGAACGTTTTCCGCATGTGGCCTTGATCAAAACCTATAACACTAATCAGCAAGTATCGGATTCAGCAGGAACTGGAACGGCGATGCATTCAGGCGTTAAAACTCGAGCCGGTATGATTGCAGTTGGGCCGAATACCCTACGTGGAAGCTGCGCGCATTCGCTAAAAAATCCTTTATTAACTATAGGTGAGTTGGCTGAACAAAAAGGCAAAGCAACGGGTATCGTTACCACTACGCGTGTTACTCATGCGACACCAGCCACGGTCTATGCTCACTCACCCGAAAGAGCTTGGGAAAGTGATCGTTACATTCCCACTCAAGCTAAAGAGCAAGGTTGCCAAGATATTGCGAGCCAGCTGGTTAATTTTAAATACGGTGACGGTATCGATATTGTGCTGGGTGGTGGTCAAAAAATGTTTTTTGGTTCGGCTAATGGTGGCGAGCGTATCAATAAAGATGATGACCTGATTGCTCGGTGGTTAAGCGAAGGTGATCGACGCCAATATATTACTACTCAGCAAGAGTTAGAGAGTATCGGTACCTATAATCAAGTGATAGGGCTATTTTCTTCTTCTCATATGACGTACCTGGTTGAGAAGCAAGACGATAGTAATGAGCCGACATTGTCGCAAATGACCGCAAGTGCACTCAAGCATTTAGACAAGAATAAATCAGGTTATTTTTTGATGGTTGAAGGTGGGCGAATAGACCATGGTCATCATGAAGGCATAGCAGGTTATGCCTTAACCCAAGCTCAAGAATTCGCGAAAGCGGTTGAGGTTGCTATTACAAATACTGATGCTGAAGATACTCTAATATTAGTGACAGCAGATCACTCACATGTATTTAACATCGCTGGCTATCCTACTCGAGGTAATCCAATACTGGGTTTGGTGAAAGGAAATGATAGTCAGGGCGAGCCTAAAGCAGAACCGAATCTTGCTGCCGATGGAGTGCCTTATACCACGCTAGGGTATTTGAATGGCCCTGGAGCACTCAATTACGCTGACGAGGCACGTCCCAAACCCGAAACTGGAGTTAATGCACGGCAACAGTCAGCTATTCCAACGCAATCTACTTTGGCTAACGGTTTTAAAATTAATTTTGAAACCCATGCAGGTGAAGATGTAGCACTTTATGCCAACGGCCCTTGGGCTCATCTTGTTGGGGGAGTATTGGAACAAAATGCAATATTTCATCTTATGAAACATGCCTATGGTTGGAATTAGGCTATTCTAAGTAAATGATTGTTTTTGATGGCCAGACTTTTAAGCTGGCGGCCTTATCAGTAAAGTTACACTAAGTTACAGTGTTTATTCTTTTTTTGGATAGAGCATGTGCTATCTTTACTTATTATTAGATAAACCAGTCTGGAGCGGGCGTGGCAGCATTTCGATTTCTGAGTAGTAAGTGTATTTGTCTTAAGCTCCGCACTTATTGCTTAATGTTTGTCACACTGATGTTGGTATGCGCACAGGTTTATGCTGAGCGCGTCAATATAGCGACCATTGAGACTGCTAATGTCAGTGAACCGGACGCTTCGCGCCAAGCTTTGTTTAAAGAAGAAATTATCGCCTTATTCAAAGGTGAATATGACGTCAATTTTATTTCTTATCCTATTCAACGTAATGCCTCCTTAGGCGATATCGATGCTCTTGTTGATACTGCTTATGCCAACCCTCGGACTGATGTAGTTTTAGTATTGGATATCGCAGCTAACCAAGCAATTGGTCTGCGCTCAGAATTTGACAAGCCGACTTTTCTTCCCACGGTAATTAGCAGTCAGTTATTGGGTTATCCGTTTAAAGATGAGGCAAGTGGCCAAAAGAATCTAAGTTATATCACTTGGGAATTCGATTTTGAAGAAGAGCTTGCAATTCTACATACCATTGCACGATTTGAGCGTGCAGTATTGATAGTGGATCAGCGTTTAGAACGAAGTTTGAAAGCAGAGCAGTTTGATATCGCAAAACATCAGGCGAAAAATGTTGGGGTGAATCTCAGCTTTCTTATTTACGATGGTAATTTAGAAAAAACTCTATCAAGTATTCCGGTCGATACAGAAGCTGTTCTGTATGGATCCTTCCCAACAGCGAGCGGCAGAGAGATAAAAGCGCTAATTAATGGGGTTAATGAAAAAAATTTACTCAGTTTTTCGCTGGCTGGTGAGGGGCATGTTCGTTTGGGTGCGCTGGCCACAAATAATCCAAGGCGTGACTGGGAGCGATTAGCAAGAAGAACTGCGATATATATCGAAAGAGTATTGCTTGGTGAAGCAGCGAAAGATTTGCCAGTGATATTTGGTTCATCAAACCAGCTAATGATTAATATGGCGACTTCACGTCAGATTCGTTACGCGCCGAGTTTCGATGTTTTGGCTGACGCCGTATTAATCAATCAAGAAGACTTATCTTCTAATATCAGTTACTCGCTGACAGAGGTGGCTCGTACAGCCGTCGATGCCAATTTATCGCTTGCAGTTCAGCAGTTACAAACAGATATTATCGGGCAGTCTGTCAAAGAGGCGAAAGGTGCCTTGTTGCCTCAGATCAATACATCGCTGGCACATACGGAAATAGGAGAGAGCGATGCAACACGTTCAGGTGCGACAGCTGAAAGATCAACCGATGGTTCTATTTCACTCAGGCAAGCTATTTGTTCCGAGGATTTACGTGCTGCATTTGCTGTCCAGCGATATGCCCATTTATCCGAAAAAGAGCAGCTTAGACAAATAGAGCTGGATATTATCCAATCAGCGGTCACTACGTATCTAAATGTCTTGTTAGAACAGACTAGCCTGATCCAAGAACGTTATAACTTGGATATCACTCGCAGTAACTACGAATTATCTAAAAGTCGAGTTAATGTCGGGTCGGCAAACGCCTCGGATTTGTTTCGTTGGGAGAGCGAGCTAGCCAATGCCAAGCAAGCCGTGCTTTTTGCTACAGCCGATGTTGAGCAACAGCGACAAGCTTTAAACCAAATTCTTAACCGCCCGATCGCTGAGTCATTTATTACCGAAATGGAGACCTTAGAAAATCCATCATTAATCATCAGCGATGAACGGATCACTAATCTCATTCAAAACGTCTATGACTTGCAGGCGCTAACAGATTTTTTTGTTGAGGTAGGCTTAGAGCGAGCGCCAGAATTACAACAACTGAAGGCAGAAATTGCCGGTAACGAAAGGCAACTTACTGCGGACAAACGCGCTTACTGGGCGCCTGATGTCGATTTGACGGCGGAATATAACAATAATTTTAGCGAAGACCGTGTTCCTGGAGGGTTCGGTTTTAACAACGATGGCTGGACAGCCGGTCTACAGTTTTCTTTACCCGTGTTCGAAGGCGGAGCGCGTGACGCGAGAACGGCACAAAGTCGTTTAGCGGTCAGACAGCTTGAGGCGCAATACCAAGATACAAAAAATACGATAGAACAAACTATTAGAAGTACCATGGAAGATGCTCATGCCACCTATAATGCAATTGAATTAGCCAAAGTGTCAGAGGTGGCTTCTCAAAAAAACTATGAGTTAGTCGCCGCATCTTATGCGCAAGGTTTGCAATCGATTGTCAATGTGTTGGATGCTCAAGAGGCATTAATTGAGGCCCGCGAAGCATCCATGAATGCTTCTTATAGTTTTTTAATCAACTTAATGAATTTACAAAGGGCGATTGGTGGCTTTGATTTCTTTTTAACAGATACGCAACGCTTAGAATTTACAGAAGACCTGATTAAGCGTGTGCAATAGTCGTTTTTATAGCTTGGTGACGAGATGATGACTCAATATAACTATCGGTCAGTGGTACTGGCTCTAAGCTTTATTACTCTAGCTAGTGGCTGCGCAGATGAGCAGGAGGAAGTCAAATTAGAGGCGCCCCTGCGACAAGTGCGTAGCATAGAGATCAGTGCAGCAGCGGAAGACTACACAAGAAGTTTTTCCGGAACCTTGCATGCTTCACAGGAAACCAGCCTGAGTTTTAAAGTATCTGGTACGATCAATGATATTGCGGTAAAAGTCGGCGACCGTGTAAAAAAAGGTGATGTCATCGCCAGGCTAGACCCTTCAACTTACGAGCTACAAGCACAGCGTTCTAGCGCATTGCTTACTGAAGCCGAAGCCACATTAAGAAATGCCAAAGCCGAGTATGCCCGCGCACAACAACTATACGAAGATGGTAATGTTTCACGTAGTCAGCTTGATGATGCGCGTGCATCATCAGAATCGGCAGGTGCGGCCGTCCAGTCGGTGCGTAAAGCGCTAGAAATCGATCGATTAGAACTTTCCTATATTAAATTAACAGCTGAAGATGATTGCTCTATTGCATCAGTTGATGCAGACGAGGGGGAAAATATTGCTCAAGGGACGCAAATCTTTTTTGCTGCCTGCGGTGACGATCTTGAAGTGCAGTTAGATATTCCCGAAAGTGTTATTGCCAGTATCAGTGAAAACGCGGAAGTAGAGGTTACCTTCTCAGCCATAAAAGATCAGGTTTATAAAGGCGTAGTCAGTGAGGTAGGGGTATCTCCTGTCGATAACGGTACCACATTTCCAGTCACCGTCATTATTACAGATGAAAATACCTCGAGACTGAAAGCTGGTTTATCAGCAGATGTGGCGTTTTCAATTACAAATGGCGGTGCTAAGAGTGCAGCCATTGTTGTACCGCCATTTACCCTGGGCGAAGATCAAACCGGTCGCTATGCATTTGTCTTACAAAGCACAGAAGATGGTACAGCCTTAGTGCGTCGTCAGCCTGTAGTTGTAGGAAATGTTTTAGCTGAAGGTATCGAAGTGCTCGAGGGTTTAGAGCCTGGAACGCGCGTTGTTACCGCAGGGGTTTCAGTTTTACGCGACGGCATGAAAGTGTTGTACCAGGATGAATAAGGAGATATCAGCGCCCAAGTACACAGGATTATCTGGGCTTGCGATAAAAAACAATATCACCGTCTTGGTGATCGTAGTCTTGTTGGCTTTGACGGGTATCTCAAGTTATTTCAGTTTACCGAAACAACAAGACCCAGGTTTTACCATTCGTAGTCTTGTTGTAACAACCAACTTCCCAGGTGCAAACCCGCAACGCGTTGAAGAGCTAGTTACCGATCGTATAGAAGAAGTTATTCAAGAGATTCCAGAACTCGATTTTATTGAAAGTGAATCGCGCACAGGTGTATCGATTATCACCGTTTCGTTTCTAGAAAAATACAAAGAAATGCAGCCGATCTTTAATAAAGTACGGCGTAAAATCGATGATTTAAAAGATGACGGAAGCTTACCCAGGGGTATTTTAGGGCCCACCGTCAACGATGAGTTTGGCGATGTGTTCGGTATTCTTTATACCCTGCAAGGAGAGGGCTTCAGTAATGCTGAAGTCAAAGATATCGCTGATGAAGTGCGTAATGATTTGCTCAGAGTCGATGATGTTGCCAAAGTCGAAATCCATGGTGCGCAAGATGAAGTCGTCTATGTTGAATACAATGGCGCACGGCTACAAGACCTTAGGTTATCACCAACTTCACTAAGCAATGCACTCAGTGCGGCCAACATTCTTGAAAGCGGTGGTGATATTCGTATAGGCCAAGAGCGTATTGAGCTTGAGCCCACCGGTAATTTTGAGACCTTATCTGCATTAGGTAAAACCGTCATACAACTGCCGCAAGGTGGTGTCACCTATCTAGAAGATATTGCAACAATCACGCGCGGTTATGAAGAGCCAGCTAAATCAAAAATTCGTTATAACGGCGAGCCAGGATTATTATTAGCCATATCGCTGCGAGAGGGCGGAGACATTCTCGCCTTAGGCGAGGCGCTAGACCAAGTTGTACCGCAAATAGAAGCACGTTATCCGCATGGTATAAAGATCAGTAAAGTCTTCTCACAGCCGAAGTTAGTCGTACAGTCTGTTGACAGTTTTATGTCTAACCTTGGGCAGGCAATAGCTATTGTTGCCGGCGTCATGTTTTTGTTCTTAGGTTTTCGCACGGGGTTAATTGTTGCCACACTGATTCCAACCAGTATTGTCGTGACTTTTGTTTGCATGTCGTGGTTCGGTATTACCATAAATCAAATCTCTCTCGCCGCCTTAATCATTTCCTTAGGTTTGCTGGTAGATAATGCCATCGTCATGGCAGAAGGCATCATGATTCGTCGTGAGAATGGTGAAGATAAGATAAGCGCAGCGATAACCACCGGGCGAGAAATGAGCTTGCCCTTGTTAATATCATCGTTAACGACGGCGTCCGCTTTCCTATGTATTTTTCTTGCCGAATCAGCGGTGGGGGAATATACCGCTGATATTTTCAAAGTCGTGTCCATCGCATTGCTGTCATCATGGCTGCTTGCGATGACATTTATTCCCATCATGACCATCGCTATCATGAAGACTAAATCCACAGGTGGAGAAGAGCACAATCAATACAGCGGAATACTGTACCGAGTTTATCGACTCATCTTATTTCCATCGCTACGTTTTAAATTTCTGCCTATCGTTATCATCATTAGCTTATTCTTTGTCGCAATATGGGCCTTGCAGTTCGTACCGCAAGTCTTTATTCCCGAGCGTACCGACCCCGTTATTAATGCCAAATTTAATATGCCAAGAGGAACCGATATTGCGGTTACCGAAGACATATTAAAAGACCTAGAGCAATACATGCTGACAAAGCATGGCGTGGAAAATAATGGCGAAGGCATCATCGATGTGCTGAGCTTTATCGGCGTCGGGACACCACGTTACGTTTTAGCCATAGACCCTGATCAGGAAGATACGCATCGTGGTGCGATGATTATTCAGCTCACTGATTACCTGCTTATTCCAGAAGTGATAGCTGACGTGCAGCAATATGCCGCACGCGCTTATCCTGATCTCGAAGTCAAAATGCGTAAAATGGAAAACGGCACACCGATTGATTACCCAATAGAAGTACGTGTTTCAGGTAGTGATATTACAAAGCTTTACGACATCATTGGCGAAATCAAAAAACAAATGCTCCTAACACCAGGTGTTATGGATGTCAGCGACGATTGGGGCGCGCGTACTAAAAAACTCGTGATTAAAGTTGATCAAGACCGCGCACGTCGCGCCGGTGTCACTAATTCCGATGTCGCACTTTCATTGAGCACCGGTCTATCGGGTTTGGAAATGACCGAGTTTCGCGAGGGCAATAATATTATTCCTGTTGAATTACGTTCCGTCTCCGCCGACCGACAAGATCTGAGCAAGTTAGATGGCATCATCGTTTATGCCCAAGGTAGCAACCAATCCGTGCCGCTTAAGCAAGTCGCCGATGTAGAGCTGGAGTGGCAAAACGGCATTATTAATCGTCGTGATCGACAGCGCACGATTGTTGCCCGTACTCAGCATTTCCCTGGCGTCACCGCGACAGAAGTATCCAGCGTATTAACCCCTTGGCTTGAAGAATATTCCAAAACCTGGCCAGGTGGGTACAGTTATGAGCTAGGTGGAGAAACCGAAGAATCAGATGGCGCCAATGAGGCCATTGCAGATAAGCTAGGAATCTCCGGAATGTTGATATTGCTGCTATTAGTCGCACAATTTAACTCCATTCGTAAAACGGCAATTATCCTGCTGACAATCCCGCTAGGTATGATTGGTGTAACAGTCGGTTTACTTGCCGCCAATACCGTGTTCGGGTTTTTTACCATACTTGGCATTATTTCGCTAACCGGAATTATCATTAACAACGCCATTGTATTAATTGATCGAATCAATATCGAGCGTGATAAAAACGGCTTATTTGCCTCCGATGCGGTGATAGAAGCATGTCAACAACGTTTACGACCTATACTGTTAACCACCTTAACCACAGTCGGCGGCATGTTACCGCTATGGATCAGTCACGACCCGATGTTTGAAACCATGGCAGTCACCATTATCTTTGGTTTGCTATTCGCCACTGCGCTAACGCTGATTATTGTGCCAGTACTTTATTCGCTGTTTTTCAGAGTCAAATACGAGAAAGCAGCAATCCAGTAAAACCGCTCGTCCCGAGCCTGTCGAGGGAAGCTTGTTGAAGAGACTCTCCAAATACTTGTTCGCCCTGAGCATAGTCGAAGGGCCAAGCCCTTGCCGTCATTCCCTTGGAAAAGGGAATCTATAAATCCCACTCGTTCGTGCTGCGCCCTGAATAAGATCCGAATAGGGGCTTATGAAGAAGTACCCTTGGGGTAAGCTAGTCGAAGGGTGAATTTGGAATTTTAAGGGGTCAGTACCTCGTTTTCTGCTTTTTGAAAACGGGTCTGTTAACCCTTAAAATAATAAGCCCTTAGGTTTTGACGCCATCGATAATAACAAGTACAAAAAGTGCCACAATTTAAACAACTCATAAAAGAGCTTTCGATGTTTGGGCTAAAGCAAGCATACGCCTGTATGTTTGGCGGGTTCTTGCTGGCAGTGATGATCATCACGCATTTCTGGTATCCGCTAGAGTCCATTCATCGTTATGATTTTATATTCGTCTCAGCCATCGCATTTCAAGTTTTTCTATTAGTAGCCAAGTTAGAAACTTATCGAGAGGCGTTAGTTATTATTGTTTTTCATTTAGTGGCAACCGTGATGGAGTTATTTAAAACTTCAGACGCCATTAACGCATGGGTGTATCCAGAGGAATATGTCTTCGGTATCGCTAATGTACCGTTATTTACAGGCTTTATGTACAGTGCAGTGGGAAGCTATATCGCAAGAATATGGCGCATATTTGAATTTGAATATTCCAACTATCCTTCAAAATCTGTCACCGTTGTACTAGTGATATTGATCTATATCAATTTCTTTTCCCATCATTTTATTTGGGATATCAGATGGGTTTTGGTCGCAGCAACCATCTATCTTTTTTACAACACTACTATCTATTTCAAAATAATTAAAACACATCGGCAAATGCCATTATTGCTAGGCTGGTTTCTAGTAGCGCTATTTATTTGGTTTGCAGAAAATATTGCTACCTATACCAATATCTGGATTTACCCCAATCAGTCAGAGCAATGGCAAATGGTATCAATTGCCAAGCTAAGTTCCTGGTATTTGCTTATGCTGCTTAGCTTCGTATTAGTGTCACTGATTAATAATGTGAAGTTACGAGTCACTTCTTTATGAGAGAGAAACCTTTCACCGCGCCCTGAATAAGATCCGTTTAGGATATTACGAGGAAGTGTCCTTGGAGTAAGCCCTGAGCAATTTACGATAATAAGTTACGAAGAATCTTATATGAGCCTAGCTATTGATATTGTCAGTTTATAATAGTGTATGCCCAATTAATTTCATATTATTAGGTATTAGTAATATAAAATATTGGCAGGAAAATAATAGCTTATTACATTTCCTGGTATCTAATATGAATTGTAACGTACAGAATTCATTGCAAAATACAATAAATAACTAATAAAACAAGGAGTTGTATGCTCACTGGCAGTATCCGTAACCAAGTCGATCAGCTTTGGAATACCTTCTGGACGGGTGGTATCTCTAATCCACTATCGGTTATCGAACAAATCACTTACCTGCTCTTCGCGAAGCGCTTAGACGAACTTCAGCTCGCTAAAGAAGTGCAAGCCAACACGCTTAATACCAAGGTCGAAGATCCCGTCTTCCTAAAAAAGCAGGATCACCTGCGCTGGTCACGGTTTAAAGACTTTGACCCACAGCGCAAGTTCGAGGTGTTTAAAGACGAAGTTTTCCCCTTTATTAAATCTATGAACGGCAAGGCGGGTAGTGCGTATACCAAGTTCATGAAAGACGCGAACCTAATGTGTATACAAAAGCAGCATTGATGGCGAATTGCTATAATCAGAATGGTATGGCAAGGAGGCTATTATCATGACAAACCCGATTGAAATTTATCAGACTCATAATGGTGAGTCGCAGATCGAGGTCAAGCTAGACCTAGAAGTCGATACGCTTTGGCTGTCTCAAAAGCAGATGGCAGAGGTATTTGATAAAGATGTGCGTACTATCAGTGAGCACTTGAAAAATATCTATTTAGAGCAAGAGCTTACAAGAGACTCAACTATCCGGAAATTCCGGATAGTTCAGAAAGAGGGAGCGCGGGAAGTTAATCGGGATATTGACCACTATAATCTCGATGCCATTCTTTCAGTGGGTTATCGGGTAAGTTCGAAAAAAGGCACGCAATTTCGAATTTGGGCGAATCGTATCTTAAGCAAACACTTGCGCGAGGGCTATACCCTAAATCAAAAGCGGCTACAGCAACGTGGTATTGAATTTGAGCAGGTGTTAGGTCTGCTTTCAAATACGCTTGAGCATCAGGCGCTGGTTAATCCAGATGGTGCAGCAGTGTTGTCAGTTATTAGTGATTATGCGCGTAGTTGGAGCCTGTTACAGGCTTACGATGAGCAATCTCTGACAGGTACCAAATGTAAACAAGTGGATATGCAGCCATTGCTGCTGGATGACGTGTTAACCGCTGTGGTCGCCTTAAAACAGGAATTGTTAGCAAAAGGTGAGGCGACCGAATTATTTGGTCAGGTACGAGGAGAGGGTCTAGCTTCTGCTGTCGAAACGATTGAGCAGGGTTTTGGTGATGAGTGGTTCTACCCCAATATTGCCAGCCGCGCCGCAAACTTGCTTTATATGGTGATTAAAAACCACCCTTTAGCCGATGGTAATAAACGTACAGGTTCGTTTTTGTTTTTATGGTATTTACGGATAAATCAGTCATTTTTGGCTAAGCCGGTAGAAGATTTGGTGAATGATAATACGCTAGTAGCACTTGCTTTATTGGTAGCAGAGAGTAAGCCAGAGCAAAAAGAATTAATGATTCGTTTAATTGAGCATTTTGTTCTGCTCAAACCGGAATAAGGTCAGTAGCTTTAAGCCTAATGGCTTGCTTATAGTGAGTGTCCCCAAATGAAGGTGCCTGAAATATGGTCGAAATTCGGTTGGGATTGGTATTGTGCTGAAGAGCATAATGGGTATGAAGACTATAAGTTAGCTATTGCAAGTGTCTTAAAAATTATTCTGATAAAGATAGGGCAGATTTGCTGGAGTACGTTACTCATGTCGTATCCCATGGCTATAGCGAGGATGAGCTTGGCGAAATATGGGAAGCACTAACTGATGAGTGGTTTTTACTACATGAAGATACCCCAGATGCTATGCAGTCCTATTTTGAAAACCTTTCCGAGGTGATACAGGCTAGCATTTAACTATCAGGGCGGCGAAACGGTTTTTTACTTTAAGGGGTGGCTAACCCGACAGGCTCACCCTTCGACAAGCTCAGGGTGAACGTAGGGAATGATAATTAACCAAGATTCCACAACGCCCATTCAACATGTTCCCTCACCAATTCTGAATCATGATCTTTTTTAGCCACTAACGTATTAATTACCGAATCATTTCTATCAGTATTACCAAGGGCAATTGCGATATTCCGTAACCAACACTCATAGCCAATACGTCTTATCGCTGAACCTTCGGTTTTTTTATTGAATTCTTCTTCGCTCCAGGAAAATAATTCGATTAGGGTTGCGCTGTCTAAATCATGACGTGGCGCAAAGTCGGGTTCTTCACTCAATGAGGCGAAGCGATTCCAGGGGCAGACGATTTGGCAGTCATCACAGCCATAAATTCTATTACCCATAGCTTTACGAAATTCAACTGGGATGCTACCGCGCAGTTCTATGGTGAGATAAGAAATGCAACGCCGTGCGTCGACTTTATAGGGAGCGATGATGGCTTGGGTTGGGCAGACGGTGATACAGTCTGTGCAATCACCGCAATGGTTTTTTGCCGGTTTATCTGTGGGCAAGGGCAGGTCGGTATAGACTTCACCGAGAAAAAACCAAGAGCCGGCTTTTTGGTTAATCAGATTGCTATGTTTGCCTATCCAGCCTAACCCTGCTTTTTGAGCCAAGGCTTTTTCAAGTACGGGGGCATTATCAGTAAAGGCGCGATAGCCAAAGTCGCCAACGACTTCGGCAATTTTCTTCGCCAATTTGTTTAAGCGAGCACGCAGTACTTTATGGTAATCACGTCCTAGGCTATAGCGTGAAATATAAGCACTGGTTTTTTCTTCTATCGTATTCCCCATGATCTCGCGTGATTCGGGTAGGTAGTCCATGCGCGCTGAGATAACACGGATGGTGCCTTCTACTAATTCATTGGGGCGGCTACGTTTGGTGCCGTGGCGCTGCATATAGTCCATTTCACCGTGCATATCGTCTTTTAGCCAATTCAATAGGTATTGCTCGTCTTCTTGTAGGTCGATATCGCTAATACCAATTTGCTGAAAGCCGAGTTCGATACCCCAGTTTTTTATGTCTTGGGCAAGGGCGGATAAGTCGCTTTGATTTGTTTCGTGACGCATAGGCGTTATGATACCGCGCATGAAGATTCTACCTAAGCATTTATATTCGGCTGATCAAGTTCGTGAGTTTGATCGTATTGCGATTGAAGAGCACGACATTCCTGGTTATCAGCTGATGCAGCAGGCCGGTGCGGTGGCGTATCAAAGCTTGGAAAAGCATTGGCCACAGGCGGAAAGGATATTGGTTGTTTGTGGGCCGGGTAATAACGGTGGCGATGGTTATGTGATCGCACGTTTATGCCATGAGTCTGGCTTAGCAGTAGAGGTGGTTTCTCTTACAGATACCGCTGTGCTGAAAGGTGATGCGAAAACGGCTTTTGATGATGCCGTGGCGGCGGGTGTTTCAGTTAATGCCTTTGCTGAAGATACGGACTGTGATCAATACGATGGCATTATCGATGCCTTATTTGGTACGGGTTTACGCAGTGAGTT
>CAYUVE010000009.1:0-26741 GCA_964447985.1 uncultured Thiotrichales bacterium | reverse complement strand
ACTATACAACCATAATCAGATGGTATTGCTGTGAATGTTAATGGGACAGTAGTGTTCCGATAACTAGAAACCCCGCCAGTACACTCAATGATATTTAAAGGAAACAACAATGCCACCAACTCATATAACCAAATAAGCTTACGGTCTCGAAGAAATTAAAAAACTATCTAGCGATATCTCTCCCAAACATATTAATTAATATCTAAGTGAGTCTTAGTTCGACTCCGTGTTCATTTAGAACATGATGACTCAATAAGACCATAAGCGCCCACAGTACGGTAGTACAAATAATACTCACTCTGTATGCGTTCTTTTTGCCTTTAATATTCATGCATCTATCCATCTAACGAATCTATTAAGTATCATTTCTGTTGCATAGTAAGAAAGTGCTCAGCCGTTTTCTTTAGTGCCTTATCAACACTAACTAATGGCGACCATCCCAACATCTCTTTTGTTTTGCTAATATCAACCTGTAGCGAACCTAACAAACGTTGTGCTATATCATGCTTACCTAAAAGAGTAGCACTAGCTTTCAATATACCAGCAGGCATGGGTACTAGGCGTGCTGGTTCACCCAAAGCCTCACCCATCCGATATAAGAGATGAGTCGTCGATAAATCTTCATCATCGCTCACCAAAAAAATTTGGTTAACCGCCGCAGGATGGTTGATACAAGTCACGATCAAATCTACTAAATTATCCAAAGCTACTAAGCTACGCCTATTGCGTATAGCACCGAATGGTAACGGGATACCCTTGTTAAGCCAGCGCATCATATTGAGAAAGTTAGCCTTGGCTCCGGGACCATAAACCAAAACTGGGCGTATAATTACGATTTCCAGGTTAGTTTCTTGACAAAGCTCTAATAATCCATTTTCTGCCTCATATTTAGAAACACTATAAGCACCCGAGGGCGAAGGTATGTCATCGGGAGTATAAACTTGACCAAGTTTCGTTCCTTCACCATTGACTTTAATCGAGCTAAGATAAATAAATCTTTTTATCCCATGGCTTGCGGCCTGTTGTGCCAGATTTAATGTAGCATCCACATTAACCTTGCGAAAGTCGGCTAGTGATTCTGATGAATCATCACCCATAATGTGAACACGCGCTGCCAGATGAATTACCGTATCCACGTCAGCCAAAGCTCCTGACCAATCAATACTGCCATGGATATCGCCCACAATAATGTTATCCCAACTTTTGCAATCAGAATTTTGTTGGAAATTACGAACGACACATTTCAAGGCGTAGCCATCCTTATACAAACACTTCGCCAGCGCACTTCCAACAAATCCGGTAACACCTGTAATAAGAACTGTTTTCATCATGGATCAGCTTTATTTGCTTTTACTATCACCACTATAAGTAAAACTACTACTCTGAAAATAACAACTATGTTTTACGTATCCTCATAAAAATTTTGTTTAACGGCATTTAAACTCATACTGAAACATCTGTTTTACAAAAAATTTATCCACTACCTTTCTCGCAGCTTTACAATGGATACAAAAATCGATAATTAAAACATACACCTTTTAAACAGCGATAACAAACATGTTAGCCTGTGTTTAGAGGACTGATACCAGTCAGCCCACCAAACATAGCTATACAAACCTTTATTACTAAAAATAATTAGCAAATAATCTACCAGTTTCAATTTCTACGATTTAGAAAAAAAGCAAACAACGAATTAGAAAAAACACTAACTATTTTACCTGGCATAAATCTCACTAAGAACATGACGAATGCAAAAATAAGCACAAACGGCTTCATATAAAGTGGAGATATCTTCAAACCATACAGTCGGTTAGTTAAATCCGACATCGCCTTATCAAGGCCGACTCTCCTTTTATATAGCTCAGCATCAGCTCTAAATCTCAATAGTGGCTGCCCAATGTTAGATAATTTATGACCAGCCCGCAACAGCTCTAACCATAACCTATGATCTTCGCCTTTACGTAAAATTTCTTTATATCTAAACTCCTTTAGCACAGCTGCTCTTCCCATAACCGTAGGGTTATTTAAAGGACAAAAAAAAGCAGCATATTTTTTAAGTGCAGCAGAGTTCTCAGGTAAAAACCTACTTCCAATCATAGTACCAGTCGAGTCAATCACTTCACATGCGCTGCCAACAACTGATATATCAATATTCTGATTTAAGTAATCAACTTCTGTTGAAAGACGATTAGGAAAGGAAATATCATCTGAATCCATAATAGCAATATACTCACCACGAGAACGTTTAATACCATGATTTCTCGCTGCACCAGGACCTATATTTTTACTTAAGAAAACAGCCGTCACAACCTCATATTTTTCCTCTAAACCACGAAGAAAAATCATCTGTTCCTGAGTTAAATCACCGTCTGCTACTATAATGAACTCAAAATCAGTAAAGTCTTGTTTTAATATACTATCAACAGCCTCAACAAAATATTCATATCGGACGCCGAAATATACTGCCATCACTACGGACACCAACACCTTAGAGTCCCGATCACCAACACTAAGATTATTATCTGGCATCGCTATACCCAGAACGCCTACAAGCTATAGCATAAAAAATAATAGTTAGTCCACAAATATTGTGGTAAACAATAATTAAATCCAAATCGCTTAACTCATATAAAATCCATAACAGTTACTTGCGTAAAATATACATCCCACCATAAGCAAATAAATTTGGGCTAACTTTAACCCCAATAGCCTCGACCAAATTCATTAACTTATTTCTTCTCCTCTTCACCATGACAGGAATCACCTCTACTTTAGCGCCCTGAGCATTTCCTCTAATAAACGCCTCCGAACTAATATAGGAAGGTAACCATCTATGCCTATCTTTAATTGGGTCTACTGGAAATATATATTTTCCACCAATTACAATACCAAAAAAGTACTTAAGCCTAAACTCCCAGTAATACATATTTGGTAACGACACAATTACAACCTGATTTGACACCCTCAATAGCTCGCTCATTAACTGATGCGCTTTATCAACATGCTCGACCACGTCTAGCGCGGTTACTACATCATATGTACCATCATCTAAAGGAATTTTTTGCTCTAGATCATGAGCGATCACTTCATCTGATTCCATGAGGTCGATACCTTGATATTTGTTAATATCTTTTAAAAGAGGCTTTAACTCCTTACCTCTACAGCCAACATCAAGTACAGACACGTTAGACCACCGTGTATTAATAATTGTAGCGGCCAGATTCAATCTACTCACGAATATCCTCCTTAAAAGCCTTTTTGCAGCAAACGTAATAACCCAGTGGAAACCCTTCCTTCTTTTTTGCTATTTTTGATATAACCTTGTCCATCATCAAACCAAACATGTAAATTATAGAAACTATCCACTTATATTTAAAAAAATTGGCAATCTGTGATACAGCCACCTTAAATGGACCAGCTGCTACTGGACTTATACTCACAACATCAAAACCTGCATCTATCATAATCCTGTGTAAAGATTCTTGTGTATACCTGAAGTAGTCGTTTGGGTCTGGGTGGTAATACATAAAAAAGGGAACCATTATATGCATCTCACCACCCTTCCTGAGTATCCTAAACGACTCATCTGCAAAATTAGAAAAATTAAATAAATGCTCAAGCACATTAATAGCCAAGACAAAGTCGTATCTTTGCGTATTTATAGGAAATGGTGTTTCCAAATCCATCTTGACTATACCCTTACCATCACGAAAATAGTCTACAAATTCTATATTATCCACCCCATTTAAGTTAATATGCTCATAGTAAGAAGCGCACATCGACTTTGCACCTAAATCTATCCCTTCACCGCTCAACTTTATTCGAGCAATAAGCTCGCCTTGATAAATACGCAGCAATGACCTGCCTTGATAGACACCACGAATAAGACTACTAATTTTCATGAGCCACCAATCGGTTTAATATCATTAAATACATCGCCAGAATTAGTTACGAAATATGGCTTGAGCATCGCACCTGAGAAAATCAAGACTAGGGTTACTATCATGGCGCTTCATGATTTCGGCGTAGGTTCCTCTTGTACTTTCCCGATATGATACAAAAGAAGTATGATCAGGCATGTTCTTAGGGGGAAGAATTTTAGGTTTTAGAATTGAATAAACAACAGCTGGTATAATTAATATAAATCGGCCGATGCGGTGCGCCACAGACCAATCATTATATATAGAGAATATACCTAACATCGTTCGCAAGATATTTCCGACTCGGCTTCTACCGCGAACAAGATCCAAATAAAGATGAGACCATATATTATCAATGATTTTGAAAAACATCAGCTTATTTGATCGCTGCAGACGCTCCCTAAATACTTTATGGTCAATTGGAATATAGGCCCTGATCGTAGCCAAACGGTGAAAAAGATCATAGTCTTCACCCCTATATATATTACGATACGGTCCATGAGATAATAAAAAAACTTTTTTCCCCATATTTATTTGTTGGCCAGAAAGCAAGATATCTCTACCTAAACATGTCTCGATCTTATGAAATACTGAAACAAAATCCTGGATATAGGGGCCCCACACATCATCCGCATCTATATGCAATAGCACATATTGCCCCTTCGCTTCTTTGATACTTATATTTCTTGTTTCACCAAGTAACCTACTAGAGTCTCTCTCCAGTGCGACATATCTTAAAATACTGTAACGTAGCGAAAGTTTTTTAAGCTTCTTAATACTATCATCCGACGAACCATCGTCGACAACAATAACCTCGTAATCGTCATTAAGCTGTTCAACAACACTAGTCAAGGCTTCCTCTATCGTATCGCCCATATTATAGTTACATACACAAACCGTATATTTAGGATTACTTATATTACTTTTAGCCTCCATTGTTTTTTGCCTTTAATATATTATTATAAAAATTGCGTATCTCTTTAAGAGTTGGCCAAAACATAAATTTACCTATAACAACCTGGAAATACCGATTTATCCATACGAGCCATTTATAGTTCTCTAAATAGTTTTCCTTAAAAAGAAGCCTGCGTGGACGACCAGACGACGCAAGCCGTTGGAATAAATCTATCCAATCTGTCGTGATGACTTCGTAGTTATATCGCCGGTAGATAAATGCTGGTCCCTGTTTCCCAAGTTTTACTGCCACTTCAGAATTATGGACTAAATGGCATATATTATCGACAAGTTCATCTTCTGTCTTACCCAACAATCCAGTTTCTCCATGTACAACGGTATCTAAAAGTCCATAGTAACTTCCTGATACTACCGCGGTTTCACATGCCTGAAATTCAAGTGCACTGCCAGGGCAGTTTTCAGTGTGCCCAGACGGGTTTGGCACCCCTACCATTGCTTTATATAATAAATCTTTTTTTTCCACGCCTAACCTACCCATAAACTGCACAGAAGGGTGCATCCTGCCTTGTTCATCAGAGAGGTAAGGGATAATCTGATTTATTTCGTACTTTTCTTCAGCAACACCCCAAGGCCCTAACTTGGCATGTTCATTATAAAGAGCACCTGAGCCAATAACTTTCAGCTTAGCATTCGAACATTTCTGAAGCACTTTAGGCCACGCCTTCGCCAATAAATGAAACCCTTTTTGTGGCACCAAAGCTCCCAAGTAAACTACTAAACCGGGTTCTTTATCAGGCTTTTTATCTAGTTGATAACCTGCCAGATCAAACCCGTTAACTATATAAGTTAACTTCTCATGAGCCGGTGAATCTTGTACTCTGTCATATTGCTCATGTTCAACACATACAATCGCTTTTACTTGATTCACGTTTGTCATATAACGAAGATGGGATTCCATAGGCGTAACATGCGACCATGCAATTACAGGAACATTTAACTTTTTCACTAAACATAAGAAATCTAATTCTACATTCCTTCGCGGTCGGTAAATAAAAAAATCACATTCTAATTTTTTTGCCTGTTTAACTGCATCAAATTTATCTGAAACTTGCACTGAATGAATATGCTTCGGTAAATGACCTATATTATTTGCTAGTATAATTGGTGTGCATATTTCTTTTTGATATTTATCTAAATAGTAAGGTAAAGCGACAAATAGAAACTCAGTACCACCACAACCTGGGTTACCTTTTTCTGGATATCTAAGATCTATATTGGATATGGCATTATTATCCAGATAAAAAGCAACTAACACTCTGAAAGCCCAATTCTTAAAAACGCTTCTCTAAAAATAAAAACCATGCCCTACGATGAGTATCCTTGACCATGTTTATATCATGACTATCACACAAATAATTAGATAATTCCTTAAAATAAGATTCATTATCAACGCCATCAAAAGATTGATTGTATGCCAAGAAAATATAATCAAAATTACGAATTTTTTCTTTTATTAACTCTCGCGTAGAAACGGGCATTTCACTCATACTAAATGTCGCGATAAGGAGAGATTTTTCATTAGACGCAAACATAACATCATCTGACACCAAGCCAAAATTAATCTTGCCATCTTCAATTTCTTTTGGGTAGATTAATGACAAATAATGTTTTTGCAAAACGTGCATACCAGGAAGATCCACGATATTGTAGGTACCATTAAAACCATAATCGAAAATAATCCTACAAAAATTACCATATCCTCCACCGATATCGACTATATTTTTTATATCACTGTCAGGCATAAAAACATCAAAATATTCCTGCATCTTTGCCAAATAAAAACCATGCTGAACTGTAACAGGACTCGCAAAAGGAAAAAAAGGACAAAGGTGAGGATCTCCCATAGGCACATCGTGCAACCGAGGCAAAATCATCTCGCGACTAAACTTATCATTACTTAACTCAACTAGGTAACTTAGAGCCAACTCTAACTCATTAGGATGAACAGTTTTACTTATTGTAGGTTGACGCAAGAAAGATGATGGTGAAGACCGGAGCTCGCCCATAATATCTGACATATAAGCATCCCACTCATTCCCAGCCATATCAGATAAAACAGGAAATACTATATCGCTATCTCTATTCTCCAGATATTCTTTTATCGAAGCCTGACAGAGTTTCTTTTTTATTCTATTTATATAGCTTCTTATCCGCACAATCATCAAATTTCATTCACTCTAATAACTACTTTCTTAACATAACCAGCAAGGGACGCAATTTATTTTTAATATAAATCATTAGCTTATACTGATATAGCCTCACATAAGCATAGCCACGTAAAGCCCAGGTGAATACACTGCCTATCTGCTCTTTTTTTTCGTACGACGCAATCCGAGACTTTAACAATGCGACATCTAAGCGATCCTTCGGTGTATTTCTACTTGACTTCATACCCATAATAATACCTGGGGCACAAAACTTTACTCCCATATACCAAAAATGGTTACGAGGATCAGCTATTATGTCTTGCAAAGATAAAGGGTAGTAACCCTCTGATTTATCATTATGATAGTCTATATTTTTAGGTCTCTCCGGCAAATCACTCTGATCGTCAATATACAAAAAATCCAAATCGTTACATTGCCTCAAACCCATTAAACCTAAAACTGAACTGCCACCCACACAAAAGGATTCCTGATCTAGGCCGTGGCTTTCAATCCACATCCTGTATTCAAACAATTGGCTACTAAAAACCGAATCAAACTTAATTCCCATATTCATCACTTTTAAACTATTAGAATTAAATAAAGCGCGTGCAGCTAGTAAAGTTTCATCCCATGTATCAGTGATGTGAATGGAATGGTTTCCAAGTTTATATAAATTCCTAATACGCTCTTTTCCGCTTCTTAAGGCACTCTGATCAAATTGGTCAATCAAAATAACCCGCAGCTCACCAGAATATGGAAAGCATGATTTCCATTTATGCAAAAAACCACTGGATTCACTCTCACTCTGTAACCATGGTTGTCCTAAATAAACTTGCTTCAGTATCTCAGCACCCATCTCTGGCGATACCTTAATATTTTTGCGATACACGATCTTTCCAAGACGCGCTAACTCACTAAGCGCATTACCTTCGGAGAGAACAGTAGGAAATATCAAAGCAATAGCAGCGGTGTCCTTAATCCTACAATACTCTATAGCTGCCTCATCCAACACCTCATCAGGACATGGCAAATGCCCACTCTTAACAGTTCTATAGAATTCATAATCGGCACAGTTCGTGGCTACAGCATCGATCTTTATACAATTTACTAGTCTCTTCTTAGCAATAGCAGCCGCTATCCTATGACTCCCGTCATAAGCAATAAGACTTTTATCCACCGAAACAGGGGGTAATTCTGATGGCTCCACATCTGTTAACAAGCGATTGAAATTTTCTAAAAAAACTTCCTTGCCTTTTTTTCCTGTTCCATCATATTCGTATAACTCTCCACCGCCCCCTGTAATACGAACAGCCTGCTGAAAATAGACATATTCCCTCCAATCTTTCGCTGCATCCAGCAAGCTTAACCGCGCATATATGTGCTTCATGGCTATATCGAATCGTTGAGGAACCAGTAAATCATAAGCCATTACCATGGCATGACTAGCCAAAGTATTAGGGGGTATTAGACCCACCTTTCGCCATCCACTCCCCAGGAGATGACGTATTGAGTCACTACCAAGAAAAAGATCTTCGGTAATGAGTTCTTGCCTTTTTTCTGGTTTATATAGATAGGAAATCTCATTGACTTCAAATAAAAGACGATACCCAAAGTTTTCTACGGTCGCATAAACGGGAGTTTTTTTTAAATTCCGAATATTGAGCAAAATTAAAGGACAAGATTTTTCGTTTATAAAATTAAAGACATAATTTTCTGTATCGTGATCTGTCTCAACTGTAACCATCAAACAATCAATATTTTGAGACCTAAACTCTCCTTTAGAAATATTTTTCCAACCAATATTATTAACAAAGTTCTCTATCTCGGCTATAAAATGACACTCCGGACCAATACATGTAAATGTTTGGTTTTCTGCTGGATAACGTTCCAAATATCGGCACAACACTGTCCGCGCTATGCGCATCCTGTCGCTATCTATAGTTGAAATAGTATTTTTCATATTAGTAAGTTCTTCTTAGTCTCTATATCAGAGAGCCTCTCAAGGACTTATCTTTCCTTCTACCACCTCCTCATAACTCCCCTGTTCAACAAGGCGGCCATTATCCAAACGATAAATACGATCACAATGTTCAACCGTGCTAAGCCGATGAGCAATTACAATCATTGTTTTATTACCTTTCAGCCTCCGTATCTCATTAACTATTTCTCTTTCAATTTCATTATCAAGTGCGCTGGTAGCTTCATCTAAAATTAATACATTACGCCCATGGTAGAATGCTCGAGCTAGTGCCACACGCTGACGCTGCCCTCCAGACAAACGCACCCCTCGTTCTCCTAGTAATGTTTCTATTCCCTGCGGCAATTCCTTGACTACATCAGTTAAAAACGCTTGATGCAAAGCTTCTCCAAGCAAATTATTATCAATTTCATCTTCAGGCACACCGAGCGCAACATTGCAACGTAATGTGTTATCGATCAAAAATATATTCTGTGGAAGATATGCAACATTACTTCTCCACTCCGCTAACTTTTCTCTCAACGGCATTCCATTAAATTCAACATTTCCCAACTGCACTTCGAGAAGACCGAGCATCAAATCTACCAATGTGGTCTTTCCAGAACCTGACGCGCCAATTAAACCTATTGCCTCTCCAGATTTAATAGATAAAGTTATTTCTTTCAATGCCCTCTGGTTAGAACTTGGATAAGTAAAACTAACTTGGTTCAAAACTAAATCGCAAAATCGTTCATTTACATCACAGCCTAAATGATCTGATGCTTTATCACTGAATTCTGTCCCATATAAATCAGAATATAATAGTCCCGTCGCATGTCGATCAAACCGTAATTGATTTAAACCGTTTATCAAAAAATTCGCAGCAGGCACCAATCGTAAAGCGGCCACCCCAAACACCGCCAATGCCGGTGCAAGAAGAACAAGATCTTGCCCTGTTACCAGCATGCCAATTACAAGTAATACAACAAAACTGACCAATACCAGTTCAAGCAAATAGCGTGGTGCGGTAGCAATAAACTGACTATTCATAAATGCATCTGAGCAGCGTGCGGATTCCTCTTTTACTATCTGAAAAAAGAAATCTTCTTTACCTAAGACTCTAATTTCTTTCATCCCCTCAACACCTTCATGAACTGCCTGCACCATAGTCGTAGCATGTTTATTCGCCAATTCTCCATATCTTGCAAGATGACGACGATACAGGCGATCATATAGAATAACCGTTACCGCAAATAATGCCACAAACAATATCATGGCGGCACCATTAACCCAGGCCAAGAAAACCAATATCACCAACACCACTAACCCCTCACCGATCAGACGAAGAAGGGACTGAAGTACGCCATCTGTGTATTGACGAGCCAAAATCTGGACTGAATGTACATATTCTGAACTGTTTCTCTGTAAGTATTCTGAATAATGCATACCTTGATATACACGCATTAGATTTGCTCGCAACTTTGCCCTTTGCAAAGAGACAAACCTAATAATCACTCTATTAATCCATATAGCTCCAATTGCCTTGAGTACAAATATTCCAAGAAGCACCAAACCTAATACCACCAGAATATAATTTGGCTGTCCTGACAAATGTAAATATTTGGAAAAGTTATATAGCCATCCGTTTTCTAAAGCGCTTGAGTCAATAACCAAATTTACATATGGCCCAATTAGTGCCAAACTAATAAGATCCAAAACTGATGAGCATAAAAATAATAAAAGAAGCCATGGTAACTTTCGACGATCATCGCCGAGAATGAATATAACTTCCTTCACGTACTTAATCATCAATAAGCTCTCAGAAAACTAAATAATATGCTTGCAAAAGAAGGCAGACCAAGAACAATGACAAACAAACTTAGGCTCTCATACAAAAAATATATTAAAGCATCATAACTAAGGTATTAGGATAAGACATGAGCCTAGAAACTTTTCGTTCCCCTAAAACAGAATCTACCGCTTCTATCAACCCAGGAAATCTATATGAAAAATCATCAAATACAACAATTGACCCATCAATTAGTTTTGGAAAAAATAATTCAATATCCTTTTCAACGCCCTCCTTTGTATGATCTCCGTCTATAAATAAAAAGCGTATATTAACGTCTTCCAGTTGTTTCACAGCTTCATCATTAGGCATATCCAAAAGATTCACAGTATGTGCCAAACCGATACGCTCCATATTTCCCAAGAAACCTTCTTTTAAATCACTCAAATCGTTTCTTTCTAGCACATAAAAATGTTCTTTCCCAATATTTCCCTTAAAATGATCAATTGCGAAAAATCTACCATTATTTGAATTAGTAACTGCTCTAGCTAAAAAACTTGCAGATCGTCCCTGCCATGAGCCTACTTCAACGACATCGCCTTTTAACTCCTGCATGTAACACAAAGAATATATGAGTTGGCCTGATTTTGTTGTAATCATACCCGGCACTGATAGAGAAATTTTAGCTAGCGCATCCAGATCAACCACATCCGCTGATTCCAACTTTATATGCGAATATGGCGAATAAGAGCCTGTAAATTTTTGAACTTTGCTTATGTCATATCCTAATTTGTTAAATAATTTTCGTACAGTAGCCTTCACAAATATTCCTCACTATTAAATATGAGATAGGATGATAAAAAATTTGCAACAGTTTTTTCTAGTAGTGTAAACCACATAGATATTTTCCAGACGACTTGCTATTTCAACTACAACCCATCATGAAAAACCGATACTAAATTATGAGATGCTTGCTTGGGTGTAAAACAAGAAAGCGATTTTTTAGCATCAAGTGTAATACGCATAGCTTCATCATAATTATTTACCAGAGACAGTAACGCCTTAGACATCTCATTTACGTTGTCTACGCCAACCAATTTCCCCCATCTTCCATTACCTAAAATTTCTGTCGGTCCACTTTTACAATTAGTAGCAACAACAGGTGTTCTCAGTGCTAATGCCTCAATAAGAACATTTGGTAGACCTTCATAACGAGAACTCAAAACGAATACGTCTGCTGCCATAACAAACTTATGAGGATTATTAACAAACCCGGGCATAACTAAGTAATCCGTCAAACCTTCTTTCTTCGCCAACGCCTCCAGAGCTAATCGCTCTTGCCCATCACCCAATATTAATAATGTCGCGTCGCGGGATTTCAAATAAATTGCGAATGCCTTTACCAAGGTATCAAAACCTTTTTGCTTAGATAACCGCCCTACCGCAATAAATATGGGTTTCTTAAGTAATAGAAACCATTTTTCCGTAATTTCTTCTGCTGCTAACTCGTATAATCTTTCATTTATAGTTGGATTATATACGACACCCACAGGACGCCCTACCACTTTTTCAAGATCATTAGCAAGCTCTTTTGAATTGCCGATGACAACATCTGCAAACCGATAAAGAACTGGTATCAATAAACGTACGATTTTTTGCTTGAACCCATACTGATTCACATTAAACTCATCAAGATGATTCCTCTCTGATAAGATATGCTGGACATTTCGCCCCCAAAAAGGTCTAAATAAGAGGCAAAGTATGTTCACGTAGTACTGACAGCTTATTACAATGAGAGGGGTTTTTATTTTTCTCTTATTGCGAATCCATTGAGAAAATTTGAGTTGGGCACCCAGTGTGCTCTTTGATGGCAATACGATTAACTCTATACCACTAGTCTGCACCTCTTCCAAATAGTGATTCGATGGCTTTATCGTTATAAAACTAACCTTATATCCAAGTTTAATTAACTCCTTAGATAATCCAATATTCGTGCGTTCCACACCACCATCACGAAAGTACGGATGAAAAAAAACGACATGTCCATTACTATAAGCCGAACTATCCATCTATATTCGCTACTCTCTGTAAAAGTGACTCATATAATTTCATTACTCTTGAATAGTCAAATCGACTTAATTGGCCGTAAGCTATATTATGTTTGTTACGAGCATATTCTAAATCAGTTAAGTTTTTAACAATTGCCGCTGCCATCTTTTCTTTGTCTCCTATTGGAACCAAATCGCCACACCTACCATCATTAAGAATTTCCGATGGACCACTCAGACAATTGGTAGATACTACAGGCACACCGGCAGCTATAGCCTCGACTAGGACATTTGGCATTCCCTCGAAATTTGAAGACAGAACAAATAAGTCCGAACGGGAGACAAATTTATAGACATTAGATTGATAACCTAAAAAATCAACCTTCTCAGCCAGCCCTAGATCTTCAACCAATGACTCTAATTCACCTCTCTGTTCACCCTCACCAACCAAAATCAGTCGCGCATCTATTTGGTCTAGAACAAAAGCAAACGCATTTATCAATAAAGGAAAGTTTTTTTGTTTAGACAGGCGCCCAACAGCAATAACTACGGGGTACCGTTTAGCTACCAACCATGGATGTTCCACTTGTTCGCGTGCGATTTCTATAAGTCTAGAAGTATCGATAGGGTTATATATTGTTTCTACAGGAATCGAGAGTATTTGACGAAAATGTTTTGATGTAACCTCCGAATTTGTGACCACCACTGTTGCATATCGATAAAAAATACGCTTTAAACGTTCTGCATATCTTTGGATTCTACCTACCTCATAAATAACATGACTAGGATGATTAGATACCCTAGCGATCACCGGTATAGCATTAAAAATACTAGCGATAATAGCAATAATATTAGACTGAAATGAAAGTATTACAGTGGATCGTTTGAAAGGTAGTTGATGCAAAAATCGAATAAAACCAAAAAAAATAACAATGGCATCCGAAATACGTGGATGTACGTATGGTATGCGAACGCCTTTGCCAATTGGATAAAAGTTGACTCGATTATCAAAACGCTGCATTACCACATCAACACTACGAGTATAGACAATTGTCACTAAAACACCTTTCTGGACAAGGTGATTTGCAACAATAATTGCATTACGTTCTACACCACCCGTTTCAATAGATGGTAGAAATAGAACAACATGCAATGACTGAGAATCACTCATCATCTAATGTTCTTCTCAAGTAACGCATTCATGGCCTTAAAGTGGCTATTTAGTGTATAGCGCTCCGCGCTCATTGAAGAGAACATCAGTTTATCGGGATTTGGGTGTATTAGCGCATCACGAATTTTTTCTGCCATATCGTCCGAATCACCATTTCTACATACCCAGCCGCCTGATCCGTGCCCTACCAAATCACTTGGTCCACTAGGGCAGTCTGTAGTTACAATAGGCACATTCAATGCCGCTGCTTCAATTACGGCATGCCCAGGATCTTCCCACCGTGAACTAAGAACAAATAGATCGGCATGCGCTATATATGGATAAGGATCACTCTTATGTCCCAAAAGAACGATATTATCCTCAAGCTCACTTTGATTTATCATTTCCTGAAGCTTTGATCTCTCCTCTCCCTCACCTAGTATTATCAAATTCGCATTAAAACCAACATTACGTAGCTTTACCAGCGACTCAATTAAAACATCAAAACCTTTTTGTCTTGTTAACCGACCAACCCCTACTATGAGAGGAGTCGTTTGGTGGCACCATACATGAGGAGCTGCTTTATCCTTTCCAGACAAAACCTTAGAGTCAATAACTGGATTTTCTATAACTTGAACCTGTTGATTACCGAATGCCATGTTTTTTATTAATCGCTTCCTAGTAAGCTTCGTCATAGTCAATATATAATCAGCTTTACAAAAAACTTTATTCCATAAAGTTTTTCTTATTCTATTTTCAATTCTTTTCCACAAAGGCACATATTCACCCTTTATACCAAGAAAATGAGGATACCCTTGTACACTGACTACACAAATTGTAGAGATATTAGCAAGCTTGATAGCCACCAATGCAGGTACCGTAATAAGGCTTAACACTACCATATCTGGCCGCTCGTTTCGTAATGCTAAAATTAAAGGGATGAAACCAAAAATAGCTGCCGCTAACATGTAAGGGCGCCTAGCAAATTTAACACTCTGTTCGAGGCCAGGAAAATATTTTGACAACCCCAAATCAAGCAATCGAATATCTTTATCCTGTAATTCTTCTTCCATGCCACTAAATTCAGAGTGTACGCGTATTAATACGACGTCAAACTCACCATATTTTCTCATTGCAAATGCGCTATTTACTTGAGCCCTTATCGTTCCAACATGACCAGAATATGGCCCCCAATAAAGTATTTTTTTCTTACTTTCCAATATAAAAAAGCACCCTAACTAATACCACAACCGACCATGGTTTGATTTAAGATATTCCAATGACTTTCTATCCACTGGCAACCTCTGAACATCATTTTTTTCTTTCATATATTGGGAGAATGCATTTACCGGAACAGAAAAAGAACGGCTCCATACAGCCGATTTCGCCAGCCAGAGAATTCCAGAAACTATTCGATAAATGAGTGGTAAATATCTATATGCTACAACCATTCGATTAGTAACCATTTTTTCTATCATCCTATTTTCAGGCAACCTACCTTTTGGGTCTTTTTTATGGTAGATGCCAACTTTAGGTGTATATTTGACAAGCCATCCTCCAATAATCGCTCGAAAAGAAAGATCTAATTCTTCATGAGCGTAAAAAAATGAATCAGGATAGTAACCGACTTCCTCTAGCATCTTTTTTCGCATAGCATGGCCTGCCCCTGTAAACGAGCTAATCAAAAATTCTTTATCAGATTGCGTCTTGATATCATTTCCTGGAAATTCATTCTTTTGAATAGTTCTTAGACTATCATTAACAATTTTAAATTGAACTATCCCAAGCCTAGATTCATTTTCGAACTGTCTTCTTATTTCAGCAATTGCATCAGCAGTAAAAAATTCAGCGTCATCATCAATAACAACAACCACATCCGCATCACTAGCACGCATTCCAATATTTTTTCCGGCAGGTGCACCAATATTCTCTTTTAGTTCAATAACAACAACTTTATCGTCCTCTTGATAAGCTGCCAACTTATCAAGAGTATTATCTTCTGACCCGTTAACAATAATGTAAATTGTTCTAAGTTCATGGCCAAACTCAAGCAAACTATCCACTGCTACTTTGATACAGCTCTCCCTGTTATAAGTTGCGACTACAGCGTCAATTACCATTTTTAACTCTACTAAAATATCTAGGAATACACCAACTCTGACCAAAAGAAAATGCCGCCAATACAGACAGCGTTACCCAGAGATGTGGCTTAACTTCCATAGAGACAAAACCCATAGAAATAATTAAATATGTGGCATAAGCAATCCATGGAAAAACAACTTCATCTCTTTTTTTAAGCCATACGACCAAAGAAGAAAAATAAACTAAAGAAATAGCTAAGAAAAATAGGACGGCCCCAAAAATCCCGGTGTTTACTAATAAGCCTAAGTAACTATTTTCTGCATACTTGCCCAATAAAAGTTCATCATACCGCAAGCCTCCGCCAAGAAGAGGATTTTCTATCCAGTATGCAAACAAAAAGC
This sequence comes from uncultured Thiotrichales bacterium, assembly GCA_964447985.1. Classification (GTDB taxonomy): domain Bacteria; phylum Pseudomonadota; class Gammaproteobacteria. The sequence goes on along the minus strand of CAYUVE010000009.1, from coordinate 10,272 downwards.
CCCATTCATCTGCTCGCCTACTTATCGAATGACTAAATTTACTTAATGGGTTAAATGCCGAATATCCTTCAGCAATAAAAATCGGTGATAAAAGAAAACCAAACAACAAGAGCACTGCAAAAATAACTGAGTAGTGTTTATATTCTTTTTTATTTAACACAAAGCCACAGAAAAAAAGCACCAATAGAAAGGAGATAATAGCACCTCTTGAAAACGAAACAAAAATCATCAAGATTAAAATTACATTAATCAGATGTATATAGCCTGATTTTTTTACCGAAGCAACATACATTCCACAAAACACAATTCCAGCTATTGCCATTCCTACGACATTAGGGTCTCCCGCATAAGCTTGGAAAGCGATATAACGACCAAACAATACTTCATAGACATCACTTGACCCTACTTCCCATCTTTCTCTATCTGCTAAGATCTCTGATGCCTGAAAGATAATGACGTAGAGATATTTAGCAAATATAATCCCTAACAGCATCACTCCTAATATATAAATAGAATTATTTGCTCGCTTTACAGAAATCATTCCCAGTCTTTCGCTAAAAACCGCGAAAACAAAGATATTTATAAACAACATCGCCAGATAAGTAAGCGAACGAAAATAATCTTCTGAACGAATCGCTTGAAATACAAACGCTATGAATAATAAAAATAAAACTATTCTTAGAATATTATTGTTTCCATCTATATATAATTTCCCTGACCATATACTGAAAAAAGCGGCGTAAAAAAGTCCTAAAAACATGGAAAAAGTTTGGACGCTAACATTGAGCACACCAAAGAGCCGGCCATCATAGAGATGATCGACACTAACACTCAAAATAAAAATAGCCAGCAGTGAAGGTATAAGTGTATTTCTCTCAGACACTTAATAATCCCGATGTAAATAAAGAAAAAATATTTGAATTACATGCTAATTCCATAAACGCATCGCTACGTCTATTAGGAAATAATAGTATTTTCCATGACAAGCTTTTAAGCTTAAGTTAAAACAAAAAAAGCACTATACCAATTAACTAAAAAGCTCTAAAAAAAAATTTTAATATGTCTACTACAAAACTACATGCTTATTTTCAAATCAAGAATAATGCCTTCGATACCAGCTAACAAAATTCGTCACGCCCTCGGATACAGAAGTAGATGGAGCATAACTAATATTAGTAACTAAGTCCGTTACATCAGCATAAGTATCAGGAACATCGCCGGGCTGCAAAGGTATAAACTCTTTTTTTGCCTCCTTATCTAGCGCTTCTTCCAAGCAACGAATATACTCCATCAAGTCGACAGGCTGATTGTTACCAATGTTATAAATGCGCCAAGGGACATTACTTGAACCTGGGTCAGGGTTATATGCACTCCAATCAGGTGAGGCCTCAGCTGGCTTATCCAATATTCTAACTATACCTTCCACAATATCATCCACATAAGTAAAATCTCGCTTATGCTTACCATAGTTAAAAATTTTAATTGGTCTGTCTTCAGCAATTGACTTAGCAAACTTAAACAAGGCCATATCTGGTCGCCCCCAAGGCCCATATACCGTAAAGAACCGTAATCCGGTCGTCGGCAAACTAAAAAGGTGGCTATAAGTATGTGCCATTAATTCGTTAGCACGTTTAGTAGCCGCATAAAAAGATAGCGGATGATCAGCAGTATGCCTTTCTGAAAAAGGCATTAATTCATTTGCACCATAAACTGAGCTAGTAGATGCATACACCAAATGCTCAATTTGATTATGTCTACACCCTTCTAGAATATTAGCAAAGCCCACTAGATTAGAATCAGCATATGCATCAGGATTCTCTATCGAGTATCTAACACCTGCTTGTGCTCCTAAGTGGACAACTCGCTGGAAGCGCTGCTCTTTAAAAAGCTTATGAATGCTGCCCCTGTCAGAAAAGTCCAGCTTAAAAAACTTAAAATTATCAATGTTCTTTAACTGATCTAATCGCGCTAGTTTTAAATTAACATCATAATAATCATTAAGATTATCTACGCCAATTACCTCATCCCCACGTTTAAGTAAAGATTTAGCAACATGAAACCCTATAAAGCCGGCAGCACCTGTTACCAGTATCTTCATTCCTAGAAAACCTCACTAATTCGCAACTAGAATTAACACTAAGCTACAAGCTAAATCACGGAAATACTGATACTAGTTCGCACGACCATAAACGTCGTCAAAACGCACTATATCGTCTTCACCCAAATAGCTCCCTGACTGAACTTCTATTAATTCCAAATCCAGACTACCAGGATTTTCTAGACGATGTTTTATACCAAGAGGAATGTATGTTGACTGATTTTCGCTAAGCAAAAAATCTTTTTCTCCGCAAGTTACTCTTGCTGTACCTTGAACCACGATCCAGTGTTCAGCACGATGGTGATGCATCTGTAAAGATAAGGCAGCTCGAGGGTTGACAATAATACGTTTTACTTGAAAACGATCGCCGAAATCAATTGACTCATATGAACCCCATGGCCGGTAAACCCTTCGATGTGTTTGATATTCACCCCTGTCACTAGATTTCAAACCTTCAACTATACTTTTTACATCTTGTGCGCGACTTTTATGAGCAACCATCACCGCATCTGCGGTTTCGACCACTACCATGTCCTCAATCCCAACCCCAGCAACTAAGCGATGTTCAGAGATTAGAAGCGAGTTCTTAGTATCTTTTGTCGCCACGTCTCCCTTTACGACATTTCCGTCCCTATCTCGCTTACTGACCTCCCAAAGAGATGACCAAGCCCCAACATCAGACCAACCGACATCTATCGGTAGTACAGCAACGTTAAATTCATCATCGTCACTAGCATTTTCCATAACCGAATAGTCAATAGAATCACTTGGGCATGCGCTAAATATGCTCGCATCGGCTCGGAAGAAGTCTTGATCATCAGAACCCTTATTAAATGCGTTACGACAAACATCATGAATGTCAGAACGAAAACGCTCTATAGCGTTCAACCACACAGAAGCTTTCATCATAAAGATGCCACTATTCCAATAATAGTCGCCGCTATCTAGGTAAGAAATTGCTGTCTCTGAATCTGGTTTCTCTACGAATTTATCTACTACATACGACTTAGTATTGGAACTATTTGCTTGCTCTGCTTTGATATAGCCATACCCAGTTTCCGGGTGAGTTGGGACTATTCCAAAAGTCACCAACTTGCCTTCGCTAGCCAACTTTGCACCGACTTCTACAGCAGATAGGAATGCATTCGCATCTTTGATAACGTGATCAGCAGGCATAACAAGCATTACGTCATCATTATCTTTTTGACTTATAGATAGCGCCGCCAAGGTTAAAGCAGGCGCAGTATTACGTCCTATAGACTCTAAAATTATTGAGCTAGTTGTTATACCAACCTGTCTCAATTGTTCAGCCACTAAGAATCGATGTTCTTCATTACAGACCAAAACTGGGCTTTTAACCGTAAGACTATGACCACCATCATGGCTTAAACGCTTTACTGTATCTTGTAAAAGACTATTATCGCCTACAAGCGCAAGCAGTTGCTTTGGATAGTATTCGCGTGATAAAGGCCACAAGCGTGAACCTGAACCACCGGATAGAATAACAGGTTGAACTTTAATCATTATGGAGATACCTAATATATCGGCTAATTAGACCATATTTCTATCGGCCATACGAAGCATCATATTAGCCGATAGCTTCATTTCAAACAGAAACAAATTAGCTTTTCGAAAAGATATACTCTTTGAAAAGAGCGATAGCGATTCCTAACCCAAGCCCAAGCATTAACGCCATTGCAACTAGCATCCGCCGTTTAGGTGCTATAGCGTAAGGACGGTGTGTGGGCTCACGTAATAGGCTACTCGGGTATGATCGGAGTTCTTGGGCGATTTCTGCTGCTGCGATCCTTCCTTCTGCCTCAAGCGAATGCTCTAAAAGCCGAGACTTTTCTAAAGCGAATAGTGCAGCTGCAGAAGTATCTTCTGCCGCCAACTGCTCCACCTGCCGATCAATCTCTGCCAAAGCTGAGTCAACAGTCGATTTCACACCTCTCAAAAAGTCTGTTTGATCACTAAACAACAAAGTGGCTCGATCGAAAACTTTGTGATGCTCTAAAAGCACAGTATTTGTAATGTCTGTTAGAAATGACTGCGCTTCTTCTGGGCTATGAGCACGAGCAATAAGCTCTATTGTATTCACATCGGTTTTATCATTCACAATGGAATCTAATCTTGGCAATTCTGGTCTGCTCGCATCCTCGACCTTGTAACTTTCAGTCAATCGCTTAATCAACCATGACGAACGCTCAATAGGTTGATCACCAGACACTTCCGGTATACCACCTATCACTCCGATCCGGACGACAGAGCGACTTTCATAAACAGATTGCTTGGTCAAAACATAAACCAAAGAGGCAAAGAAGGACAAAAGCATCACACTAATAACGGTCAACCAGCGGCGCCGTAAGACTGATAAAACTTCAATTAAGGAAATTTCATCCTGTGGAAAATAAGCTTGGTAAGTCGGTGGCTGACCTATATTCGGGCTCTCGTCTGCCATATAAAGTCCGTATTAATAATATTTCACTTATTATGACGAAAAAGATGTTCCGAGACTAGTATGAATAAAATAAGAGGACGCTAACCGTCCTCTTATCAAAGCGGAAAAAATAACCGCTAACTCTAATCGTCAATAGTTAGATTTCCGCGATTTTTCTCAATTGTCCTCTCAGCTATGCCTTTCACATTGACCAAATCTTCAATTGAAGCAAATGGCCCATGCGCTTCACGATATTGAACAATGGCCTCTGCTTTTTCAGGTCCCACCCCTACTAAAGACGCCTCTAGAACAGCAGCATCAGCACTATTGATATTCACTTCTGACGCGACTACCTGAGAGCTGGGCAAAATAAACAATGAAAACAATAAAACTACGATTAAACGCATAACATTCTCCTTAATGTTTAGGTAAAGTCCATTTTTTGAATAGATGCTATATAGCACCTAGGCATAGTGTAGCAGCTGTTACAATCAATTGATGTCAGATATTTCTGACTTAATTTGTTGTAAAACGGCTACTGGGTCTGAAGCCTGCGTAATCGGCCTACCGATTACCAAATGTGAAGCACCTGCAGTAACTGCCTGTGAAGGCGTCATAATTCGGCGTTGATCGTCGCTACTAGCATTACTTGGGCGAACACCTGGGCAGACTAAATGGAAACCGTTGCCTCGCTGGTGGCGCAACTCCGACGCTTCATGCGCTGAACAGACTACTCCGTCTAAACCACTGTCTGCGCTCAGCTTTGCTAACCGCTCGACCTGTTCGTCAGGCAGGCGTTCAATACCAATTTCTTTTAAATCATCCTGATCCATACTGGTCAAAACAGTTACCGCGATAAGCAGTGGTGGCGATTCAAGCTTCGCTAAACGGTTCCTTGCTTCTTCCATCATCCGCCGTCCACCTGAAGCATGTACATTGAGCATCCACACGCCGAGATCAGCCGCGGCTAGACACGCTGAACCAACAGTATTTGGAATATCATGATACTTCAGGTCGAGAAACACATCGAAGCCATCACTCACAAGAGAACGCACAAAACCCGGGCCAGCTACGGTAAACAGCTCTTTTCCGACTTTCACACGGCATAACGACGGATCAATTTTTTCAACAAAATCTCTTGCCACCGCTTCTGTCGGAAAGTCGAGGGCAACGATAACCTTGTTTTCTGAATGCGACAACGCTAACAAACCCTAAGCTAAAACCGTACTAACTGGCCGTGCTGAATCCCAGTGTTTGCAACTCGGGCATAGCCAATGCAATGACTTGGCTAAATATCCGCAATGCTGGCATCGGTAACCTTCACTCTCATCAGCCATCTCTAATAACACGGTCATTAGCCTGTCCAATTCAACATCACTAATAGGAGCATCTCGTTTAGCTAGCAACTCCAACCAATCTGATGCTAATGAGAGGCTAGGATGATGCTCAAGTAAGGAAAAAATAGCATTGATCTGACCATCTTCCCCTTGAGCTTTTTGACTCAATTCAAACTCAATTTTTCTTGTCAGCGGACCCGCTGAAACTGAGGATGACGCACCAAGCTCTTTGGCAAACTGATCCATAGACCCCAACTTATGATGACAATCGTAAATATGTTCAATAACTTCATCACTTAAATGCGGAGCCTGTGCCATAAATCGCTGGTAGAAGCGCAAAGCATTTTTAATATTATTGGCTGACCACTCAACCTCGCCTTGCAAAAAACTCGCTCTAGCGCATTCTGAGTCCGTACTAGCAGCTTGCTTCAAGTATCGCTTTACTAAGGGCGTGTCATTCTTTTCCTTAGCTTGCTCAGCAAGCTCACAATAATATTGTGCGATAACTTTATTGCGTTCAGTGCGCGAAAGCTTAGTCATACTTCGCGTGACTTTGATCGCATTCTCCCATTCTTGCTCACTTTGATAGATATCTCGCAAGAACCCTAAGGCAAGTGATTTATATAAAGCATTGTCCACCAACTCCGAAAAAATATTTTCCGCACGATCGAGTAAGCCGGCACTCATATAATCTTGACCCAACTCAGCCAATGCATGAGCACGTTGTTCGACATTAAGGGTTGGCCGCGCTATGAGGTTTTGATGAATACGTATTGCGCGATCAACTTCTCCACGCTTGCGAAATAAGTTACCCAGCGCTAAGTGAGTCTCTACCGTTTCACTATCCACCTGAACCATTTCGACAAAGACTTCTATCGCCTTGTCGGGCTGCTCATTCAAAATGTAATTAAGGCCTTTGAAATAACCTTGTTGGGGTGATTCGGAAACAGTATTGCTAATACGACGTTTTTTATATGATGCTCGCGCTGCCAGCCAGCCAGAGGCAGCTGCTACCGGCAGTAACAGCCATAAGAGATAATCCGCCATGAGTTCAACGATCGTCCTTAATCGGTAGAGAACGGAGGTTCATAACTTCCTTCTCTGTCATTGACACCATACGATTAAGACGAGAAATACGTGTGCGCTGGCGTAAGATTATGCCTAGCCCAGCTAGTGCCCCCAAAAACGCCCCTAATACAAGCGCCAATACTAGCCATACAGAAATACGCTGTTCGGCCTCACCAAAATAATAATTGACTGTGATAACACCAGGATTGAGTATGGCAAAGCTAAGCCCTAGAAGGAAAACTACTATCAGTACTGCTAGCGAGAATATTTTCAAGCTTGTCACCTCAAGCGCTAAAAGCGCTCGGCTTCATACGACAAAGACGGAGAAGACCGCAAATCAATAGGCTAACTTTCAACCTTCATTACGCGCTCTCTTAATTCTTTACCCGGCTTGAAATGAGGTACATATTTACCGGTTAAAGGCACAGCGTCACCTGTTTTTGGATTACGCCCCATACGCGGTGGACGAAAGTGTAAAGAAAAACTTCCGAAACCGCGTACTTCGATTCGCCCACCCTGAGCAAGGGTCAGCGCCATCTCTTCTATCAGTGACTTTACCGCGAACTCGACATCTTTTGGTGACAAGTAGTTTTGTTTTTGGCTAAGCCTTTCAATAAGCTCTGACTTTGTCATAACCGTCTATAACGCGTGTGCCTTTATTTACTATAGCAGATATTATTGGTGTCTACTTGTCCATTTGCTCTTTAAAGATATCACCTAGGGTAGTTGCACCAGCATCTGAAGACTTATCGTTGTAGTCCTGAACTGCCTGCGCTTCTTCCTGCATATCTTTAGCTTTAATAGACAATACAATATTACGTGATTTACGATCTACGGCAGTAAACTTGGCTTCTACTTCCTCACCTTCTTTGAGAACAGTTCGGGCATCATCAACGCGCTCTTGTGCCAACTCATTAGCAGCCAAGTAACCTTCTATACCGTCGCCTAAATCAATCACTGCACCTTTAGCATCGACAGCGCTGACCTTACCTTTAACTATTGTGCCTTTGCCGTGCTCGGCCAAGAACTGAGAAAACGGATCTTTTTCAAGCTGCTTAACGCCCAGTGAAATCCGTTCACGTTCCGCGTCGATTGCCAGAATAACGGCATCGACCTCATCACCTTTCTTATAATCGTGGACGATTTCCTCGCCTTCATTCTGCCAAGAAAGATCAGACAAGTGCAGCAAACCATCGATAGCGCCATCTAAGCCAACGAAAATACCGAAATCGGTGATCGACTTAATCGTACCGTGGACACGATCACCTTTCTTATGACGCGCAGCAAAATCCGCCCAAGGGTTAGACTGACACTGCTTCATACCAAGAGAAATACGGCGACGCTCCTCATCAATATCAAGCACCATCACTTCGATTTCTTGACCGATATGGACAACTTTTGAAGGATGAACATTCTTATTGGTCCAATCCATTTCAGACATATGGATCAAACCTTCAACGCCGTCTTCAATTTCGGCAAAGCAACCATAGTCAGCAATATTGGTGACCTTACCAAAGAGACGTGTATTAACCGGATAACGGCGAGCCAAGTCTTTCCAAGGATCATCGCCTAATTGCTTCAGACCTAATGAAACACGCTTACGATCACGGTCGAACTTCAATACCTTAACTTCAATCTCGTCACCAACATTGACGATTTCAGAAGGTTGTTTAACACGCTTCCAAGCCATGTCGGTAATATGAAGCAAACCATCAATACCGCCGAGATCCAAGAATGCACCATAGTCAGTAAGGTTCTTAACAATACCTTTAACTTGTTGCCCTTCTTGCAGATTATCGAGTAACTCTTGACGCTCAACGCTGTTTTCATCTTCAACCACAGCACGACGTGAAACCACGACATTGCTGCGCTTTTGATCTAACTTAACAATCTTGAATTCGAGCTCTTTACCTTCAAGGTAGCTGGTATCACGCACAGGACGCACATCCACCAAAGAACCTGGCAAGAAAGCGCGTAAGCCGTTTAGGTCTACGGTAAAACCACCTTTAACCTTACCATCGATACGACCGGTGACGATCTCACCTTTTTCCATCGCCTCATCAAGCTTACGCCATACCTGAAGACGCTTGGCTTTTTCACGAGACAGACGTGTTGCACCGAAACCATCTTCAACTGTCTCCAGCGCAACCTCAACGATCTCGCCAATACTAACTTCTACTTCGCGTTTTTCGTTATAAAACTGTTCGATCGGGATAACGCTTTCCGACTTCAGGCCAGCACTAACAATTACTGCGTCACCATCAATTTTTACTACGGTCCCATTAACAATTGAGCCCGGACGCATTTGCGATTCAATCTGACTCTGTTCAAATAATTCGGCGAAACTTTCACTCATGTTTAACGTTATCCATCTTTAGTTAGTTAAAAGAAGCCCCGATGGCTCAGAGTCTTCCCGTGCACAACAGCGTGCGTTAGCAAAGCGCTAAGCAGACTTCGAACCTACTCGAAATCCGCTTCACTAAGATCTCTCGACCTTATTCCATAAATCACTGACCTTTGCGACAACCTGCTCAATAGTCATCGTCGTGGTATCGACAACCACCGCATCTTCGGCAGGTTTAAGCGGCGCTACCGGGCGTTCCATATCACGCCGATCTCGCTGCTCTATATCTTCCAAAAGGCGCGCAAGATTAACATCTATCCCCTTATCAATCAACTGTTTATGACGTCTCCGCGCTCGTTCTTCAGCACTGGCGGTGAGATAAATCTTAAGCTCGGCAGCAGGAAAAACCACCGTCCCCATATCGCGCCCATCTGCCACCAAGCCAGGCGCCTCTTGAAACGCCCGTTGTCTAGCCAATAGAGCCTCTCGCACCGAACCCATGGCTGCCACCCTGGAAGCCAGCTCCCCGCAAGCCTCGGTGCGAATCTCAGCACTGACATCTTCACCCGCGAGCAAGACAGAAACACCGTTATCACAGGGCTCAAATACCACATCCAGGCCTTTTGCTACAGCCGTTACCGCTTCATTATCGGTAATATCAACGCCCTGTTTACCGGCAGCTAGGGCTGCGACACGGTACATTGCTCCACTATCAAGCAAATGCCAGCCAAGCTGACTCGCGACTAGCCGGCTAATCGTACCTTTACCCGCCCCTCCCGGGCCGTCAATAGCAATAATAGGTGCGTGTCCAGACATTAATTGGACTCAACATCCATTCCGACTTGGCGTGATAGGCCCAGGAAATTAGGAAACGACGTATTCACATTGGCGCAATCATTGATAGTGATAGAAGACTGAGCGGCCAAACCCGCGACTGCGAAAGCCATAGCAATGCGATGATCACCATGGCTTTCCACCTCGCCAC